>PMXT01000111.1:1292-9157 GCA_003170995.1 Actinomycetota bacterium
CCGACGATCATCACCCAGGCGAGCACCGAAACCGGGCCGATCATGCGGCTCGAGCGCGACGAGCAGAGCGTCGTGACTGTCCAGAACGCGGCCGCGGCGAGACCGCCGAGAATCGCTAACACGGCTTGACTCTAGCCCGCAGGCTCACACGCGCGGGAGTGGAACCCAGCGCCAGATTGGCGCTCGTTTCAATTCGCCTCCCAAAGCCTCTGTCAACAGATGAGCGAGCAGGCAAGGGAGAGGAAGGCGCGGCGCCGGTCGAGTCGTGGCACCGTCATCTCTTCGCTCACCCTCCGAGCGGCTGCGGCTCCGGCTCGCTAGCTGCGGGCAGAGAGGGCGGGGAAGAAGATCGTGAACCTCGTGCCCGCGTTCGGCTTGCTGTCGACGAGGATGCGGCCTCCGGACTCCTCGACGATGCCGTACACGGTCGCCAGACCGAGCCCGGTTCCCTTATCGGGGCTCTTGGTCGAGAAAAAGGGCTCGAAGATGTGAGTGAGGGTTTCCTCGTCTATGCCGACGCCGCTGTCCTTGACGACGAGCGCCACGTAATGCCCGGGTTCGAGTGTGGCTCCTCCCACGCATGGCAGCGGCTTGTCGATCGCGAGATCGGCGGTCTCGATCCAGATCGTGCCGCCGCCCGGCAGCGCATCGACTGCGTTCAGGACGAGGTTGACCAGCACCTGCTCGATCTGGCTGCGATCCGCTCTGACCGGCGCGAGGACTGGCGCGAGGACTGGGACGAGATGGATGTCGCTGCGTATCAGCTCGCGCAGGAGCAACCTCGTCTGCACGACGATCGCGTTCAGGTCGAGCTTCGCGTGGTGCCCCGCCTCGCGCCGGCTGAACAGCAGAAGCTCGCGCGTAACCGAGGTCGCGTGATCGGCTGCCAGCTTGATCTGCTCGGCCTCCTGGCGCCCATCGGCGCCCTCGGGGAGCTTGGCCAGCAGGAGCTCGCAGTAGCCGACGAGAGCGGTGAGGATGTTGTTGAAGTTGTGTGCGACACCCCCGGCGAGTCTGCCGACCGCCTCCATCTTCTGCGCCTGCATGAGTTGCCTGTTGAGTTGCGTGTGCTCGAGCTCTTGCCGCTTTCGCTCGCTGATGTCGCGAGCAAAGCTGCAGTAGTAATCCTTGCCGCCGAAATCCACGCGGGCCGCCGTGATCTCGACCGGGAACTCGCTTCCGTCCTTGCGCCGATGCACCAATTCGCCGGAGAAAGAGCCGTCACGGGGCAACTGTGCCCAGATGGCTGCCATCTCTTCCGCCGTGGCGTTCGGATCGATGAGGCTGAGAGGCTTGCCGATCAACTCCTCGTGCTCGTAGCCGACGACCTTGCAAGCGGCATCGTTCAGGTAGACGAATCGAGCGTCGCTGTCCAACCAGTAAACGCCAACGGGATGCATATCGAGCGAGTGCTTGAGAAGCCGGTTTAGATCATCGGTCTCCCTGCGTTCGCTGATATCGGTCATGGCGAAGATCACGTATCGCGAACCGCGAATGGTCACGTCGCGAGCGTTGGCCAGGCCCACGATCTCCCTGCCGCTCTTCGTTCGCAGGCGCACTTCGAGGTCCGCGGCCACGCCGTCTCTCTCGAGCAGGTCGATCAGCTGTCTCCTATCGCTCGAATCCGACCACAACCCGAGCTCGAGCGATGTCTTGCCGACGACTTCGTCGTAGCGGTACTCCGAGAGGCGCTCGAACTCCGTGTTAATGTCGAGCATGAGGCCGTCCTCAAACCTGCCCACCGCCATCCCGGCCGGTGCCGAGGTGAACACCGCCAACAGCTTCTCCTCCGAGGCTGCGAGCTCTTCCTCGGCGCGCTTACGCTCGCTGATGTCGATCCCGATCGAGATCGTGCCGGTGATCTCGTCTCGCGTTCGGAGCTCGCTGTTTCGCCAGACGATGTAGCGCTCCTCGCCGCTCTTCGTCAGGATCGGGCTCTCGAACCTAGCGGGAGCCCCGCCCGAGGTGAGGCGCTGAAACTCTTCCCAAACCTGCGGGTAGCGATCCCTCGGCACCA
This sequence comes from Actinomycetota bacterium, assembly GCA_003170995.1. Taxonomy (GTDB): domain Bacteria; phylum Actinomycetota; class Thermoleophilia; order Gaiellales; family Gaiellaceae; genus Fen-549. Next base: position 3,310 of record PMXT01000111.1, read on the forward strand.
TGACCTCGAACCAGTTCCGGTTCTCGAGATCCACGCGCGCGTAGCCGGTGATCTCCTCGAAGGCGCTGTTTACGAACTCGATCTCGCCGGCGCCGTTCAGCTGCACGATCATCGCATCGGTCGTCTCGAGCAGCTTCTCCGTGAGCGCCCGGGAGGTCACCGCTTTTTCCTCGGCACGCTTGCGATCGCCGAGGTCCTCGAAGATTGCGATCAAGCGGTAGGGCGCCCCTCGCCCGTCGCGCACCAGCGATACCGACGCCCGTACCCAGACGGTCTCGCCGTTCTTGTGTAGGAGGCGGTGCTCGAGCACGAGCGCGTCGCTGTTCCCACCGAACAGCGCCTCGTTGGCCTCTTCGATCTTCTCGAGGTCGTCCGGGTGCACGGTCTCGGCGACGCTCCGCGTCACCAGTTCGTCGGCTGTATAGCCGAGCATCCTCTCCAGTACAGGGTTACAGGTGAGAATCTGGCCTTCGGTGTCGGCGACTGCGACGCCCGTCGCGGCCTTGTCGAAGATCGTCCGCAGCAGATTCTCGTCCACAGGTGTCCGTTTGAGCTCGTGGCTTTTGCGCGTGTGCTTCACCGGCGCTGGCTACCGATTACCGCTCGAATGTCACTCACGTATCTCCCCCGAGGAGAGAGCTGGAAATGGAAACAATTCGATTATCGATCAGGCGGCCGGATCTGTCTACGCGCCTCCTCTCGGCCCGAGGAGTGCAGTGTCCGAGCACCGTGAACTCGCGCGGTGCCAGCGCGATCCGCTCCAACGGCGCCGCGGTCGAGCGATGCTCGATCTGAAGGCCTGCGGCGACGAGCTCACGCTCGGCGTCGACTACCGGGAGTTCGAGCAGTCGCGCTTGCGGCGCTCAGCGCCCGTTGGCCGAGAAGTGCTGGTAGTCGCGGTCGCCGCTCCAGTAACCGCCCCAGCCCCAACCGATCGAGCGGAAGGTGCGGACGAGCACGCCGCTCGGATAAGCCATGCCGCGCCTGATCCGTGAGCGGTTCAGGTACGGGCGGCTGGCCGTGTGCGCTACCGAGCCGCTTGCCGTCACATAGGGGTTCTCGATCGGGTTGACGTCGATCGCCAGGCCGTAGGCGTGGTTCGACCAGTTAGAGGAGCCGGTGGCTGCTCTGCAATTGAAGGCCGAGGTGTTGTCGGCCTCGATCGAGCGGAAGTCGCTGCCGCCGTAGGCGTCGACGAGTTGCATGCGCCGGATTGGAAAACCGGCCTGGTAGAGCTTGCGAAAAACGCCGACGACCTGCTTCGCTACGGAGCGCTTCACGATCAACCGCCCGCTGTGGGCGCGCCGGTCGAAGCCTCGATAGCTGAGCGTGAGCAGGCGCAGGCCCGATAGCGGCACGGGACAGCCACGGTGCCAGGAGACGCCGGTCATCTGCGCGCGCAGCGCCGGGCTCAGCGGGGAGATCTTACCTCGAAAGGTCGCGGATGAGCTCGAGGCGCCCGGGATGAAAGCCGCGCTGAGCGCGAAAGCAAGGAGCGCGGTGGGGAGGAGGCGGTTCATCGAGATGGTCAGGTTAGCGGGCGCGCCCGATTGTCTCCGGGGCGGAAGGCGCCTACTCGTCCCAGCCTCCTGTCTCGCGGTCGTTGGAGCCGACGGCGATGCTATCGCCGAAGGCGCAGAGCGTCGGCCAGGTGATGAGCTCATTCGTCTGCACGGCTGCGCGGTAAGGCTATCTTCCGAATCCCGGCACGCGCTCGTCTTCGAGCCGGCCTCGTTGCGGCAACGCCGCCCGGGCGTTCATACTCTTGAAGGCATGGAGTACGAGTTCATCTTCGTCGACTCGTCGCTGGCCGTCTGCCGCAGCTTCGGCGTTGCCAGCGTCCAGGGTTTCGTCGACTCCGCCGAAGCTCTGACCTCCGACCTCAGGTGGCGTCCCGGGATGGACACCATCAGCGACCACACGCACCTGGACATGTCCCGGCTCACGGCCACTGACGTCGGGCAGATCGCCGGCGGGGAAGGCGAGTACTCCGACGNNCTTCTGGACCTTGGACGAGGCGCTGGTCTGGTTGCGTGGGCCCGGTTATTCGTTGCCGGAGGGGCTACGTGAAAAGCTCGGGCGCCCGGCACCCGCGGCGACCGAGTCGGAGTCGAGCGCGACGCATTTGCCTGCCGGCGAGGGAAGCAAGAGCCCTATTGCCTGACATCGAGCCGGCGTCCATCCCAAGCCATGCGGGTTGCCCGTACGACCTGCCGTTGAACCCCGGCGCTTGGCAGTGGAAAATGCCGGCAGGAGGTAGCCCATGGAGTTTCTAACCGTCGAGATCGAGAAGCCCGAGGATGTGAACGTGATCCTTGGCCAGTCGCATTTCATCAAGACCGTCGAGGACGTCTACGAGGCGCTCGTCGGCACCTCGCCGCACCTACGCTTCGGCATCGCCTTCTGCGAAGCCTCGGGACCGTGCCTCGTGCGCCGGGCCGGTAACGACGAGGAGCTGATCTCGCTCGCGGTCACGAACGCAACTGCGATCGGAGCCGGGCACTCCTTCATCGTCTTCCTGCGTGAGGGCTTCCCGGTCAACGTCCTCAATCAGCTCAAACAGGTGCCCGAGGTCTGCCGCATCTACTGCGCCACGGCCAACCCGGTCGAGGTCATCATCGTCCAGACCGAGCGCGGGCGCGGGATCGCCGGCGTAGTGGACGGAGCGAGCCCGCTTGGCGTCGAGACCGACGAGGACGCCGTCGCCCGCCACGAGCTGCTGCGTAAGATCGGCTACAAGCTGTAGGTAACGAGAGGCGGGCTCACCTACGCCGTCGGCCCCGCCTTCGCCTAGCGGGAGCTCGGTACCTATCGGTCGCCGTCGGCGTACTCGAGCGATTCGAATACCGCGCTGAGCTGTGCACGGCCGCGCTCTATTCCGACTTCTCGCTTTTACCTCCACAACAAGCGGCGCCGGTCATGCAGAGTCGCCGCTCTCACAGGATCCGACGCCGCTCCCCTCGAGCAAATCGCCGACTCTCGTTACTTCCGGCCGCGCCGATGTTTCGGCTGGGCCTCCTCCGATGGGGTTTCTGCACTGTCCGCCGGCACGGCTGTGCGCTCGTGCGATTTACCGAGATCGGCCAGTGCCTGCGAGTACTCATCGTGAGCGATCTCGCCTCGCGCGTAGCGCAACCGCAAGATCGCGAGCGGTTTGTCATGGTCGCTCAGACCGCTCCAGAAACGCCGGCGACGGCGTCGGCGCAGGCAAGTGTCGATGAGGAGCAGAGTGACAATCACGAGGATGGCGATGGCGAGTCCGAGAATTGCCCATTCGATCGAGCTCGTTCCGGTTTCGTGCGCGTGCTGCGGATAGCCGAAGGCGCCACCGTGTCGCATCATCGGGCCGAGAAGATCTTGGTGTCTGTTCATGACCCCCATGATCCCCAGCCGCGCATTAAGTAAAAGCAAGGAGCCGTTAAGGTCTTGCTAAGGGGTTTGTATTAAGCCCTTCTCCGTAGAACGGATGAGTCGAGTAGATTGATCCGGTGGCCGACGTCAGCTCGCCGAACGAGTACGCGAACGCGCTCTTCGCGCCGCTTGCGCCGGGCTATGACCGTTACTCCCGCTTGCTCTCGCTGGGCCAGGATCCGCGTTGGCGCCGCTTTCTCGTCTCGCGGATAGAGGCCGGTCGCGACGACAGCGTGCTCGATGTGGCCACCGGTACGGCAGCCGTGGCGATCGAGCTCGCGGAGCGCACAGGTGCGCGAGTAGTCGGGCTCGACCAGAGCCCCCAGATGCTCGCAGCCGCGCGCGAGCGCGTCGCTAGAGCCGGTCTGGAGGATCGGATCGAGCTGATCGAAGGGAGTGCCGAGGCGCTGCCTTTCGCGGACGGTTCTTTTGACGCGCTCAGCTTTACCTACCTGCTTCGCTATGTAGCTGATCGGGCGGCGACTGTGCGGGAGCTGGCGCGCGTCGTACGTCCAGGCGGCGTCGTTGCCTCGCTCGAGTTCGCCGTACCGCCACGGCCGCTCACGCGAGCGGCCTGGGAGCTATACGTTCGCGTCGGGCTACCACTGACCGGCGCCGCTCTCGGCAACGGCTGGGGTGAGGTCGGACGCTTCTTGGGCCCCAGCATTCGTGGCTACTACGCTCAGGGTGGACTGGAACGAACGCTGGAAATCTGGCTCGATGCGGGAATCGGCGAACTCCGTTACCGGCTACTCTCGTTAGGTGGAGCCGTCGTCGTCTGGGGGAGGCGGATGTGACGACCCGGGCCCGCCCGGCCTTCTACGCGCTCGAGCCGGGCGGATGGCGCGACTACGTGACGCTTCTTCATCCCCCGTACACACTTTGGCATCTCTCCTATGTGGCCATTGGCGCCTCGCTCGCTCCCGGGCTGCAGCCGCATCGTCTCGTTTGGGGGCTGGCGGCCTTCTTCCTCGCCATGGGCGTCGGCGCGCACGCTCTCGACGAGCTGAATGGAAGACCACTCGGGACGCGTATCCCGGCCGGCGTGCTCGTGCTGATGGCCTCGATCTCGATCGGCGGCGCCACGACGATCGGCGTCGGCGCTGCTCTCGCCTGGACGCTCTGGCTGGTGCCCTTCGTCGCCTTCGGCGTCTTCATCGCGGTTGCCTACACCCTCGAGCTGGCCGGTGGTCGCTTCCACGGCAATCTCTGGTTCGCGCTCGCCTGGGGCGCTTTCCCCGTCCTCACCGCCTACGTCGGAGCGACCGGGACGCTTCGCGTCGAGGCGGTTCTGGCGGCTGCCTTCGCCGCTCTCCTCTCGGTTGCCCAGCGCTTGCTCTCGACCCAGGTTCGTACCGTGCGCCGCCGCACCAGCGCGATCTCCGGTTCGATCACCTACAAGGACGGCCGCTCCGAAGTCATCTCCGAGCGGACGCTTCTGGCCGCGCCCGAGGCTGCGCTGCGCGCGCTCAGCGTCGCGGTAGTGGCCCTTGCGGTCGCGCTCGTCGTGCTCAGATTAAGTTGAAACCGGCGCGGGTTGGACCGTGCTGGACTCGAACAAGGTGCCTACCGCTTTCTCAGGGCGTTCAGCCGTAGGTGTGATCGAGCTCGAGCAGAGAACATCGTGGCGCGATAGGCTCCGCGCTATGTGGGATGTCCTAAGCTGGCACAACGGCACTCTGAGCATTGCCTGGTGGGTCGTGCTCGTGCTCGTCGTCTTCCTGCTCGGCATGGCCGGGCACGGCGGCCAGCATCGGCACAAGCACTAGCGATCGCGCGCAGACCGTGACGCCTTCGTGTCTCCTGGCGTATAGAGCGCGAAGCCTTGCCGCTGCGTTTTCCTGCGTTCTCAACCAAGGAGACACCGCGATGAAGAGGGTTCGGAAAGAGCATCAGGGGCGGGCGACGAGGTGCGCTCTCTGTGCGGCGATGGCGATTCTCCTACTCGCGGCCCCGTCGTTTGCATCCACCGTAACCGCGCGCCGTACTGTGAAAGTCGGTGTCACTTGGAACGGTAAGGAGATCAAGCTGAAATCCGGTGACAAGCTGGTAGTTCGTCTCGCCGGGAATGCGACGACCGGCTTTCTCTGGGCGATCGTCTCCAAGCCGAAGGCGCTCAGGCTGATCAGGTCGACCTACGTGACGTCGCCGCCGGGACGAATCGGTCAGGGAGGTACTTTCGGCTTCCGATTCTGCGCCGTAGTCGGGCGGGGCACACTGAAACTCGCTTACCGGCGCCCCTGGGAGAAGGGCAAAGCGTCGGAGCAATCGTTCTCGATCAAGGTACGCGTCAGGAGATAGGAGGCTCGGACTGCGCGCTGCCCTTGTCCTGATACCTCTTTCTCTCTAGAGACCTTTCGAATACGTGTTTTCCCGTATTGAAGTTAGCGCTCTGGCGTGGGAGGATCATCGAACGTCGAGCACGGAACGCGAGTAG
>PMXT01000111.1:9199-14596 GCA_003170995.1 Actinomycetota bacterium
GACGTATTTTCGTGCCCAGGCGGAAAGGAACGTGTTTTGTGGCGGGGTTGGCTCGGTCAGCTCGCGCTGACGGCGTGTATCTCGGCTACTTCCGCAGCTCCCTCACCGGTTAGCGAAACCTCGGCGTCGGGATACAGAACCCTCCAGACGCGCAAGTAGATGGCAACCTCGCGCTGTGCCATCTCGCCGGCCTTACCGGAGTCGGGGGCGAGAAGCTCGATCTCGTTAGGACCAGAGATGATCGTCGCCTGGTTGAGACTCTCAAGAAACGAGGCCAGGCGTTCTGTGTAGATCTGGTCGCCGAGTCGTAGTCGCATGGATCCGCAGGTTGGGGCTACTTCTAGTGTCGTCAGGTTCGGGGGATAGCGCATCGCCCGATTGGAGGAATCGTGTGCATTTACCACGATTCGCGTAATCCTGGCGTTTCTTGCCTGAAGTTTGGCACATGCAGCTAGTAGTACATATTCGCTATAGGTTGCTTGCGCGACGCCACGTTTTGCTAGCCTAAGGAGGCTGATGTCGCCTTGGCGGCGTCAGGCCGAAGCGGCCCGATCGATTCTTCTCGGGCGTTATCGGTCGGTGTTATCGCGTAGGGAGTAGCAACTCGTGATTCGAAGAAGCGCTTTGCGCATTCTGATAACCATGCTCGTGATTCTTGCCTTACTTGCTCCGGCGCTCGCCAGCGCCTCCAGCAAGCGAACATCCGAGTTTCGGCAAATACAGCGATTGAGGCACACGACCTGGCACTGGCAGAAAGTCATGGGAGTCGAAAAAACGCCGGCGCGACACGGTGCTCTCAGGGCGTCTGGCTCCAACTATCGTCACTGGGTTATGCGGCTTTGGCGGAAGCGGGCCGTTAGTGCTCGTCGCCACGCACGGAGCGTGCCTCACAAGACTCAATGGTTGTGTATCCATCGCGGCGAGGGCGGTTGGAACGCTCACACCGGCAATGGCTATTACGGCGGTCTGCAGATGGATCTTTCCTTCCAGCGCTCATACGGCGACTATCTGCTCCGCCTGAAGGGGACGGCCAACAACTGGAATCCCTACGAGCAGATGTGGGTGGCAGAACGCGCCTTCAAGAGCGGTAGGGGTTTCTATCCCTGGCCAAACACTGCCCGTGCTTGTGGGTTGATTTAGAACTCGAGTCAAAAAGAAGCACTCTGTCGCCTGGCCGCGCCCGGCGGTGCGCTGCGCCTGATCTCGCTCGTGCGCTCTACATACCGATGTGCAGCTCCGTACAGGAGCCGGCCGAGGAAGCCGCGCGGCTAGTTCCCGACGACCTGAACTAGCCAGCGGCGGTTGCGCTCACGATCCAGCTCGACGAAGAGCACGCGCTGCCAGGTGCCCAGCGCGAGCTCGCCGCCCTCGACGGGAATCGACTCTCCGGCAGGCCCGAGCAACATCGCCATACAGTGCGCATGGCCGTTACCGGCTTCCATGTCCTCTTCGCAGATGTTCTCGGTGCGGCGATCCCAGTCGTCGTGCGCGTAGTAGCGCTCGGCCGGGACGAGTCGTTGCAGAAGCGCAGCGAAATCCTCGAGGAAGCCGCTCTCGAGTTCGCCGACGCGTATGCAGCAGGTGGTGTGCGGCGAGTAGACGCAGGCGACGCCGTTGTCGACGCCGCTCTCGCGCACGGCGTCGATCACCTCGTCGGTGATATCGATGACTGTCAGGCCACCTGCCGTTCGCAGCTCGCACTCTTGCAGGAATGCTCTCACGGGACTCTATTGTGCGTGAGAGATCGTCTTCTCGCCAGCGAGACGTGTTCAGCCCACTCGATACTCGGGGGACTGGGCTTTCTGTCTGTGATCCGGCGAGTTGCGAGAAAGCTGTAAAGCGGGAAAGATGCATGGCGTGACTTGGGCGAAGCTGATCAGGAAGAACCTGCTGCGTCGCCCGATGCGAACGGCCTCGACTGCGGCCGGGGTATCGATCGGTGTCGGCCTGATCGTGGCACTGCTCTCGATCACGGCTGGAGTGCGCAACACCGCTAATCAGCTGATCCATCTCGGGCGAGCCGATTTCGGTCTCTTCCAATCCGGCACCTCCGACCTGACCAAGTCGATCCTGCCGCAGTCGCTGGAGCTCGGGATCGCCAAGGAGCCGGGCGTGCAGATGGTCGCCGGGCTTCAGCTCTACATCACTAACGTGAACGGCCAGAGCTCCTTCCTGGTGCTCGGCATGCAACCCGGTCAGTTTCCCTGGAAGCGGCTGGTGATCGTGCATGGTCAGCTGCCCGTGGCCGGCCAGGTCGTGGTGGGCGACTCGGCGCTCAAGACCTTGCACGTCGGGGTAGGCGACAACATCGTGATCGGCAAGCGGAAGCTTCTGGTCTCGGGGATCTACCACACCGGTGATCCGTTCGAGGACAACGGTGTCGTGATGCGGCTCTCCGAGATGCAGAAGCTGACCAAGCGACCCAGAGAGATAACGACGATCGCGATCACCGTGACTCCGGGCCGACCGTCCCGCACCGTAGCCAACGAGATCGCAAAGAGATTTCCCAACGTCGCGCCATTGGCCGAGCCCGGTCAGGCGGTCAAGGTTGACACCTCCAGCCGGCTTCTGATCAGCGCCGGCTGGATCTTCTCTCTGCTGGCGCTGATAGTCGGCGGCATCGGCGTCATGAACACGATGGCGATGTCGGTCTTCGAACGCACGCGCGAGATAGGCATCCTGCGTGCGATCGGCTGGCCCGCGTACCGGATTGCGGCTCTGATCGTGAGCGAAGCGGTAGGGATCTGCCTGCTCGCTTTGGGAATCGGGCTGGGCGTCGGCGTCTTGGCAGCGCACCTCTTTACGAGCTACGGCCTCATCTCGACCTTCGTCAAGCCGGACTTCACCGCCGGTGTCTTCGCCTGGGGGCTTGCCTTCTCGCTTGGCGTTGGACTTCTTGGCGCGATCTACCCGGTTCTGCGCGCGATCAGACTCGCTCCGGTCGAGGCTTTGCGGCGGGAGTGATCGGTCAGGTGATCGGCTCTACGCGTCCGTCGCGCATGCGGTAGGCGCGGTCGGCGGTAGCTCCGACGCCGGCGTCGTTGGTGACGACGAGCGTAGTCATCTGATACTGCTCGCGCAGCCGCTTGAGAAGCGCCATGATCCGCTCCCCGGCGACCGAGTCGAGTGCCCCGGTCGGCTCGTCGGCGAGTAGCAGGCGGGGCCGGTTGGCCAGGGCGCGCGCGATCGCCACACGCTGGCGCTCGCCACCCGAGAGTGTCCCCGGGTTGGCATTCAGGCGATGCGAGAGCCCGACCTCGTTGAGAAGCTCGCGCGCCCGTGCCTCTCGCGCCTTGCGCGAGTGACGACGCCCGAGCATCGGCATCTGAACGTTCTCGAGCGCGCTCAGGGTTGGGATCAAGTTGTGGAGCTGGAAGACGAAACCAACGACTCCGGCTCTGTACTCCGACGGGCTGTGCAGGTTCTCGATTTGGTGCTCACCGACGGTGATGCTGCCCGAATCGGGCTTGTCGAGCGCTCCGATCAGGTTGAGCAGCGTGCTCTTCCCGCTACCCGAAGGGCCCATCAACGAGATGAACTCGCCCGGCCCGATGCGTAGCGTCACGTCCTCGAGTGAGCGAATGAGGCCGCCCTCGAAGCTTTTGCGGACGTGCTCGATAGAAACCTCTACGCCGTGCCCGTCGCTCGAGCTCACTGTTCGACTCGCATCGGTCAGTTGACGTACGGATTTATCACCATTGCTTAGCCCACGGTCTGCAGCGTGATCGGGAAGGCGATCGAAGCCGCCGACTAGGTGATTGTCTCATGATGGCCAGGAAGAAGACGACCGATCTTGCCGAGCGCCGTCGGCCTGGAGCTAAACGGTGGTGCTCCAGCGCCTCACCTGGGGACGACCGAGAGTGGCCAGTGCAGCCTCTCCGTCTTTCCCTTGGCTGTGATGATCGCCTCTAGGGTCAGCGGGTAGCCAACCGGCGTGAACTGCGGCCAGGTGATGTTCTCGTGGTGGCGGCCGACGAAGTGGAAGACCTTGCCCTTGCCCTTGCCGTTTTTTTTGGCATCGACCTGGCCGACGGGTAGGCCGCCGGCCAGAACCTGCATGTGCAGCGTCGCCGGGATCGGTTTTCCGGAGAGATCGTTGACCGTAACCGTGATGAACCAGTTCTTTTTCACCACCGGGTGGTGGGAATCGGCTGTCAGAGTGGCTTTGAAGGCCGGTTGGGAGGCGATCGTATTGGGCGCGACCGTGGTGGGCTTCGCCGAAGTCTTGCTGCCGCCGCAAGCCGTCACGATCGTGACCAGGCAGGCGACGACGAGGGCTAGTTGCAGCGCTCGCTTGTGCATGTGTTGATCGTATTGAACGAACGGCGGAATTGGAAACTCGCAGCCGCGGCTGGATGCTGCCGCGCCATACTCAACGCCGTTCAGAATCTCTTGAGGCACGTCACCTAGGGCGGGCCGGTCGTCAAGCGCCGAAGGCGCGGCGATCCGCTCGAAAGGACCGCCGCCGAAAGTCTTCGCCGGCTCTGCCGGCGGACTTTCGGCGGAAGAGGTGGGCCCGGCAGGAATCGAACCTGCGACCGTCGGATTATGAGTCCGCTGCTCTGACCAACTGAGCTACGGGCCCCGCCACCGTCAGCCTATCGTCGTCGGACGGTCCGTGCGTGAGTATTCGTCAGCCACTGACTACAAGCGTTTTCGGGCCTGTCTCCAGGGCATTTATAAACGCTCCGTATCCCTCGTTGGGGTGAATCAGCGCTAGTTCCCTCGTTCGGGGGAATGCGTGTTCAACAGAGCGGGACTACGGTCAACAGTGCCCGCTTTCCCTCAGGGTGTAGCAAAGAGGGGTAGTGGGTTGGCGAGAAATCTGCGGTACCGCGATCAAGCGGTATAGAAGGAGCAGTGAGCGGTGCACGAATGCGGCAGTGCCCTCTGGGGATCGGGGACGCGAGGAGTACGTTAGTCCTCCCGGCAAGCCCGATCTCCTTTTAGTCCGAATCAAGCTCCCGGGGTTCCCCCTCCCGGGAGCTTGACTTATTTTTGCCCAGGTTTGGCGGCTCGCCTCGGATTGGAGCCGTGATGATCCCGATGATCTGGGGCACGATCGCCTGATCCCGGGCTTCGATTCTCTCCGTCAAACGAGAGCATTCCAGGGTTGTCGATAGTTCTCTCTGGCGACAAACCGCGAGCGCGGCTCTTCCTAGCCTCGGCTCTGCGTAAATGCAACCGGTCGGCTGCTTCGAGCGTGGCGGTAGAATCGAAGTCGATGAGCGAGATCGGAACCATGCGCGTGAAAAGCGGCCTCGCCGAGATGCTCAAAGGCGGGGTGATCATGGACGTCACCACCGCCGAGCAAGCGAAGATCGCCGAGGACGCGGGCGCCTGCGCGGTGATGGCGCTGGAGCGCGTGCCGGCGGATATCCGCAAGGAAGGCGGCGT
>PMXT01000047.1 GCA_003170995.1 Actinomycetota bacterium
GCAGCGCCTGCGGCGCTTTGACTCGCCTGCTCCACGAGGCGTGGCTGGCTAACCGTGGTTGCGAACAGCGTTCGCAACGAGTTGAAGATGGCGTTTTGCAAGCCGCGCCCGTCATGCCGGTCGCAGCGGGCGCTCATCACCTACACCGCCGCGAAGACGCCGATACACCCTGATAGGGTCATCGACTCCAATTCGACAGGACACCAGGGATGCAGAAGAGACAGCTCCTCAACATTAAAGCGCTCTCGCTGGCAATCGTCGCTTTATTCGCCGTACCGCTTGCCTCCGGCGGCAACAAAGCCGTGCCCCGACTCATCTTCCCGGTCGTCGGTCCCGTCACCTACACGAATGATTTCGGCGCTCCGCGCGGACGATTGCCCCACCAGGCCAACGACATCATGGCGGCCAAGAAATCGCCCGTCGTGGCCGTGGAAGACGGCAAGATCAGCTTCTGGACGAGATCCGCCAGCGCGGGCTGCATGCTCTACCTCTACGGCCGCAGCGGGACGATGTACGAGTACATCCACCTGAACAACGACCGCACGATGAAGAACGACAACAAGGGCAAATGCGTCGCCGGAACCGCTTATGCCAAGGGGCTCAAGAACGGCGCTCGTGTCAAGGCGGGGCAACAGATCGGGTACGTGGGCGACTCGGGCGACGCGAACGGGATCGCCGCCCACCTCCACTTCGAGCTGCATCCCCGCGGCGGCCGGGCCGTCAGCCCCTACCGCTATCTCAAGCGCGGCCGGGTTCTCCTCTTCGCGGCCACACGGGGCGCCGCGGTCTCGCTGACACTGAAAGGGAAGCTGGTCGAAGCCGATTCGTCGTCGCAGACGCTGAGTATGCGCTTGACCAGTCTGTCTACTTCGACCGGACTCCGCCTCAACAAGCTCTCGCGCAAGCTCACGCTCGAGCTCTCGCCCGATACGTTAGCCACCGACAACAGCGGAAGCGACCTGTCACCGGACGACCTGGACAGCCTCGCTTCTGGAGCGGCGATAAAGGTCACGACGATGCGCGCCCCAGCAACTCTCGCGGCCGAGTTGGGCTCACCGCTGGCGCTTACATCTTCGTCTGTGACGATTCCGGCCTAGAACTCGAATTAAGAAAGAAGCACTCTGTCGCCTGGCCGCGCTCGGCGGTGGAGTGCTTCATTTGAAACGTGCTCTACTACGAGGCGGCGTTCCCCAAACCGCGCCCGATCCCGACTACTCGGTGCTGCTATTCAGCGCCAAAAGCGCGAACTACTACCACCAGCTCGACAATCTCAGCTTCGCGCTCTGAGGTTTGCCGCTAGTTGAGCCGGTCTTGCAGAAACTCGACGATCGTCTTGGTCGAGGTGCCCGGCGTGAAGACCTCGGCAACGCCGTGCTCTTTGAGGACTCTCGCCTCGTCGTCGGGGATGGTGCCGCCGACCAGCACGAGTACGTCATCTGCTCCCTGACCGTGCAATCCATCGACCACGCGCGGCACCAGCGTCATGTGCGCGCCCGAGAGAATCGAGAGCCCAACCGCATCGGCGTCCTCCTGGATCGCCGTCTCGACGATCTGGTCGGGCGTCTGGTGCAACCCGGTGTAGATGACCTCCATGCCGGCATCACGCAGAGCCCGCGCAACCACCTTGGCGCCGCGATCATGCCCGTCCAGACCGGGCTTGGCGATGACTATACGGATCGGATCGGGCACGGGCGCAGTATAGGATTCCGCGCCTCTACTCGGAGGCACCGGGCCGCCAGAGCCGCTCCTCGCCGTCCCCAGCCGCGACGCGAGCACAGATGAAAAGGAGATCCGAGAGCCGGTTGAGGTAGACGGCGACAGGAGGACTCTGCGCGCGCTCTTGCGCTGCGCTCAACACTTCGCGCTCGGCGCGACGGCAGATCGCTCGCGCCAGATGAAGGCGCGCGCCGCCCTCGCCTCCGCCGGGTATCACGAAACTGCGAAGGGGCTCGAGCTTGGCGTTCAACTCATCGCAGAGACGTTCGAGTGACTCGACCTGCTCGTGGCCGATGCGCAGTCGCTCGGGCGAGCCTTCGGCAGGAGGAACGCTGAGGTCGGCGCCGAGATCGAAGAGATCATTCTGGATCCGCTCGAGCGGCGAGCGCAGGCGCTCGGGTAGGGCGGCAGCGAGAGCCAGCCCGATCGCGGCGTTGAGCTCGTCGACCGTGCCGATTGCCGCAATCAGCGAATCGAGCTTGTTCGTGCGCGTCCCATCGCCGAGGCTCGTCTCACCGCCGTCGCCCGCGCGCGTGTAAATGCTCGTCAGGCGAACCGGCTCATCTCGTCTGGAATCCGTCATCTCTCCCGTTCTTGGAAAACGCGATTGCTTATCCTCATCATTACCTGTTTCGGTCCTACCTTCACCGATTACGAGCGACAGATAAATACTCACGCTTCTGGGCGTAGGAGCCGATACTGCACGCAGGATTCGCGGCCGAAGCCAGGGAGAACACGGTTATACGATGAACGATCAAGGCGAAGAAGGACAGGTTCCCGCACCTCCGGGGCTCGAAGGCGGCGGTGAATTGCCGCCGCGCCCAACCGTGCGCGAGAGCTTTCGCCGCGGTCTCTTCGTTCGCCTGCCCACCGAAGGTGAGACCAACGAGGGACTTTCCGGGCCCGTGCAAGGCGTGCCCGAGCAACCCGCCGCAGAGAACAACGTCTATCCCGACCAGGCTAGCGCCGGGCAATATCCCGAGCAGGTCGCGGATCCCTATCCGGGCTGGCGCCAGGCGGCCGACGGTAGTTGGGAAGCGGTGAGTCCCGAGGCGTACGCCTACTCCGAAGGTTACGAGCCGGCCAATACTGGGACCTATCCCGAGATCGACCAGAACGCCAATTTCGCCTCGGTCGCCGGCGAAGAGCCGCTCATCCACCAGGAGACCGGCACCGAGGCTACCTCGCCATTCACTTTCGGCCAGGAGGTTCCGGAAACAGCCGAGAGCGCTAGTGCCGGCGCCGAGGAAGCGCCTCTCGCCGAGATGCCACCGGCTCCCGAGACGACGTTCCAGACCGCGCCGATCGCCGAGGTTGTGCCTGAGTTGGCGTCCCAAGTCGCGCCTGCTCCCGAGGTGGCGCCTGAAGCGATACCGACCCCCGAGGTGACGTTCCAGGTCGCACCGGTCGCCGAGGCAACACCGGAGGTTGTCCCAGTCGCCGAGGTGGCGTCTGAAGCGGTACCACGCGTAGGGGCGACACCGGCTGTAGAGCCCGTGCCCGGGGCGGTGTCGGCCGCAGAAGATCCTGTCGCCGCTGCCGATCTCTACATTCCAGCCGACGTCGAGCTACTCGAAGGCGACATGCCCCTCTACGGCGAGAGCGAAAACGTGCCGCCACGCTTCGCGGGCGAAGGTCTGGGCGAGCCGTTCTTCATCGAGTTCGGAGACTTGGCACGAGTGCTGATCGGCCTCCGCCGTCTGCTCCCGAAGGGAACCCGGGTCACCTACAACTACGACTACGAACGAGCCTGGGTCAGAACCTCGGCGGATATCGATCTCCCCTCCTTCGCCGAGCGCATTCAAACGCTCGCAGCGGAGGGTGAAGAGGCATCTGCATGACCTTTCGCGCGACTGCGACTTGACGGCGCGGGCTCTCTAGCCGTACTCTCAATGGCAATGACGAACTCGACCCCGCGGACTACTTGGGTGTGGCGCTGGCGCAGCGAGCGTGGCGGGAGCGTCGCCTGGACCTGATCTGGACGCAAGCCCGTTTCGCTCGAGACCTTCCACCGGGAGGTCTTTTTTGTTGCCCTGATGACAGTCATGAGACAGACAGAGAACACTCCAAGATCAATCGCCTCCGACCTCTTGACGCCCCTCGGCGCCTACCTGCGCCTGCGCACCGAGGGCGGCGCCTCCTTCCTACTCGAATCGGTCGAGCACGGCCGGCTGGGTCGCTACTCGCTGGTCGGATATGGCACGCGTATCGTCGGCTTCGACGAAGCGGAAAGTCTCGGTGAGCCGGTCGTCGGCTACCTCGCCTACGACTACGTCGCCAACTTGGAGCCGACGGTGACCTTGCCCGGCGAAGGTCCCGGCGAGCCCGAGAGCCAGTTCGTCGTCCCGGATACGCTTGTTCGCTTCGATCATGCTCGCGGCATCGCCGAGATCGTCTGCGGAGATGCCGATGAGACGATCGCTCGCCTGACGGGGCCGAGGCCTGAGATGCCGAAGGGGAACGGCAAGCCGAGGCCACTGCGACGCTATCCCGATCAGACGACCTACGAGAGCTGGGTGCGTCGCTCGAGGGAGTACATCAAAGCCGGCGACGCCTTCCAGATCGTCGTCTCGCAACGAGCCGAGCGACCTACCTCGGCGAGCGCACTCGATCTCTATCGAGCGTTACGGCGAGTCAACCCGTCCGAGTACCTTTTCCTACTCGAGCTTCCAGACGACCTCGCCTTGGTCGGCTCCTCGCCCGAGACGGTCGTGAAGTGCGAGGGCACCCGCGCCAGCCTCAACCCGATCGCCGGCTCGATCAAGCCAGGCGAAGGAGACAAGCAGGCGCTACTCGCGTCCGAGAAAGACCGAGCCGAGCACGTCATGCTCGTGGATCTCGGCCGTAACGACCTCTCGCGCGTCTGCCAGCCGGGGAGCGTTCGCGTCGAGCGCTTCATGCGTCCGGAGCGCTTCTCGCACATCACCCACCTGATCTCCGAGGTGGCGGGCGAGCTCCGGCCCGGGACGACTCCTTTCGAGCTGCTTCGCGCCTGCTTCCCGGCCGGGACTGTGTCGGGCGCCCCAAAAGTCCGGGCGATGCAGATCATCTCCGAGNNCTCCTCCTTCGACACCTGCATCGCCATTCGCTCGCTCGCGCTTAAAGGCGGCGTCGCCTTCCTGCAAGCGGGAGCCGGGCTGGTAGCCGACTCCGACCCCACTTCCGAGTACGACGAGTGCCTGAACAAGCTGGCAGCCGTCGAGGCCGCAATCGAGCTGGCGGAGGCGGAGAGATGAAGGCGCCGGCACTTGTGCGGTCGCCGCGGGACAGTACCGGCTGTACGGACTCGGATCGCCGCTGCGAGATCCTGCAGCCAGCGACGACAAGGGAGCGCGGAGCAGGGCTCGGCCCGGCCGGAGCGCTCCCTGGCCAGGAGGGCGAGAGGTGATTCTGCTGATCGACAACTACGACTCGTTTACGTATAACCTCGCTCATCTCTTCGGAGAGCTCGGGGCCGAGGTGGTCGTGCGCCGCAACGACGCGATCACTCCCGACGAGGCAGAGGCGCTGGCACCTTCCCATCTAGTTGTCTCCCCCGGTCCGGGCGTGCCGAGCAATGCCGGCGTCTCGGTCGAGCTGATCAAGCGACTTGGCCCGCGCGTGCCCACGCTCGGCGTCTGCCTCGGCCACCAGGCGATCGTCGAGGCCTTCGGCGGCACGATCGGTCCGGCGAAAAGACTGGTACACGGCAAGTCGAGCCCCGTTCACCACGACGGGCAAGGCATCTTCACCGGGCTGCCACAGGACTTCGAAGCCGGCCGCTACCACTCGCTCGCCGCGAACGAGGTGCCCGACTGCTTCTGCATCTCGGCCACCGGCGACGACGAGGTGATGGCCGTGCGGCACACGCGACTTCCGATCGACGGCGTCCAGTTCCACCCCGAG
>PMXT01000112.1 GCA_003170995.1 Actinomycetota bacterium
GTCAACCACTCCGAGGGTGAGTACGTCCGAGGGAACATCTCGACCAACGCCTGTGAGAACTTCTTCTCCCAGCTCAAGCGGTCGATCGACGGGACGCATCACCACGTATCGCGCGAGCACCTCGGCCGGTACCTTGCAGAGTTCGATTTCAGGCACACCACGCGCGAGTTGAGCGACTCGGCCCGGATGGAAGTTCTGATGGGCAGAGTCGGAGAACGGAGGCTCGTCTATGGGGGGTAGACTCGAAGAGATGGCAAAGCTAGACGACACGGTCAACATAGACATGGAGCCCGAAGAGGCTCTTAAGCTTTTGCTCGAAGACGACGAACGGCGCGAAGAGGACGAGAAGACCGAAGCGGGCGACGAGTCAGACACCGCTTCCGCCTGACCGCCACTTCTTTGCCTTGAACTTGTGTAAAGGCCGAACTTGATCTAGCCGTTGATCGAGATCTGAAAGATTAGCTAGGGCGCGCTCAACCATCTCAAGGTGCTTGGACACCTCGGCGTACTCATTTACAGCGGGGCGGCGGGTCGTGAATACATGCGCTTCCCCTGCGCCAAATGCGACAGTAATTAGATCCCATGTCTCGCGATACCAGTCGTTCGCTTTCTCCGCCGGTTCTCGGAGAGCGGTGAGCAGATACTCGCCTTTAGCGATCTGGGCGTATAGAAGTCCGCGTATCTTACGTCGTTGTTTCGCTAAATGGCGGCGATCGACGAACTCGTACGCGCCAATCAAAGCGCCCACCCCTCCGATAAAACCAAGGATGGTGGACAGCATCGTCCAGTCCGTGCTTGTGTGGACTGGGGCTGAGGTAGTAATTGCCTGGAAGAGCAGGAGCAAGGCTCAGAGTTTATCTCTCCCTGGGTTTGTCTAGTTACACATCGCCGAAACGAGCTCTAAGGAACTATCTCATTAGGGATGCGCGTGATCAGCGCTTGGGGCGACTGCGAGTGGTGGCCTTGCGCTTGAGCGAGGCGACTACGGCGCGTGCCGCCGCGCGCAGGCTCTCGTCCTGGGAATCGTCGTCGGCCATGCCGGCCAGCATGCCGAGCGTGTCCGACTGCGGCGAGCCGTTGCGCAGGCAGAGGATCGCCAGCCGCCGCACCGCCCCGTTACCGTCGCGACTCGCGAGTGTATGCAGGTTCGGGCGAATGGCGTTGACGGCTCCCGGGTGATCGCGCGAGAGCAGCTCCAGCGATACCAGTGCCGAGCCACGGCAGGCCGGGCTGTTGTCATCGAAGCCTCGCTTCAGCAGCTCCAGCTTCTGGCGAAAGCGGAACTGCCCGATGGCCTTGAAGGCGACGGCTCGCTCGAGGAAATCGTCGGCTCGGGCCGCGGCCTCCAGCTCGTCGTCCCACTCACTCCGAAGTTGAGCCAGCTCGCGCTGGGCACCGCGCAGGGCCAGCTCGTCGGCTTCGACCGCCGCCTCGGAAAGGTTGGTCGGCTTCCCTTTTTCTTGCTCGCTCATGCTCGCTCCTGGCTGACCGGAAGCTCGCGCGCCGGCGGCCCTGTGTAGTTGATGGTTGGTCTGATGATTCTGTTGTCGAGGTGCTGCTCGATCACGTGTGCCGCCCAGCCGGCGACACGATTGGCGGCAAAGAGAGCCGTCAACAGGTCGACCGGGAAGCCGAGGTAGTAGAGCACCGAGGCCGAGTAGAGATCGACGTTCGGCACCAGCCCCTTGCGCTCGAAGACGCGGCGTTCCATGCGCTCGGTCATCGCGAACCAGTTGGGCTCGATCGAGTCGACCCGATCGAACACCTTGCGCCCAATCTCTTTGAGGATGATCGCGCGCGGATCGGTGACCTTGTAGATCGCGTGCCCGAAACCCGGGATCTTCTTTCCCTGATCGAGCATCTCGTCGACGGCGGCCTCGACCTTGTCCTCCGAGCCAATCCGCTTCAGCGTCGCCATCACCCACTCGTTGGCGCCTCCGTGCAGCGGGCCCTTGAGGGCGGCGATGGCGCCCACGATGGCCGAGTGCATGTCGGTGCAGGTGGCCGCGATCACGCGCGCCGCGAAGGTCGAGGCGTTCATCTCGTGATCGGCGTGCAAGATCGAAACGATGTCGAAGACGCGCGCATCCTCCTCGCTTGGCAGCTCACCACGGAGCATCCAGAGGAAGTTGGCGGCGTAGTCGAGCTCCGGGTCGGGCCCTTCCGGCTCGAGACCGTAGTAGCGACGCCGATAGCGCGCCATCACGATCGGCAGCTGGGAAATCAGCCGTACGGCCTTGCGCTGATTCGCTTCGGGATCGTTCGAGGCCTTATCGGGGTCGGAGAAGGAGAGCGCCGAGCCCATCGAGCGCATCGCTTCCATCGGCCGTGCATAGCGGGCCGAGTCGTCCACGACCGCTTCGACCTCGGTCGGGATCGTGCGGGCGGCGCGCAGTCCCTCCTCGAACGAGGCCAGCTGATCAGCGTCGGGAAGCTCCCCGTGCAGTAACAGGTGGCAGACCTCCTCGAAAGTGCAATGCTCGACGAGATCGGCGACGTTGTAGCCGCGATAGCGCAGAATTCCGCGCTCACCATCGATCGAGGTGATCCCCGATTCGACCGCTACGACTCCTCGCAGGCCTTTCTCGTTCTGAGACATGAAACTCCACTGTACCCAACACATCGAGCCGGGACGCGGCAAACACCTTCCAAGCACAGGTCTGTGACGACCGCACCGGGACGAGCTCGAGCCCGGCCGCAAGCGACTTTTCCGCTACTCGCGAAGAAGAGGTAGCGGCTGGCCGCAGACGCGCGCCGCGATCCCGAGAGCGAGAGCGGCGGTCCTGTAGTAGCCGGTGGACATCGCCAACCTCCCCTCTGCCTGGAGCATACTTCCGGGTACGCGGCAAGATGAGACGCGCGCGGCGAGCCATGACGATCGACACGTTGAAAAACAACCAGCAGGGGCTCGAGATCGAGCTCGAGGCGCTGGAGTTCACCTCGCTCTGCCCACTCACCGGCGCGCCCGACTTCGGTCGCCTGACCATCCGCTACGTCCCGGCGGAGGCTCTGCTCGAGCTGAAGTCGCTGCGCGACTACCTGACCTCGTTCAGGCAGCGGAAGATCCTCCAGGAAGACGTGGTCGGAGCCGTGCTCGACGAGATCGTTCGCTCGGCCGCGCCTCGCTTCGCCGAGGTCGAGGGCAGCTTCAACGTCCGCGGCGGGTTGGTGACGCGCGTCCGGGCTCGTTTCGGAGAGAATTCCGTTCGGTAATGCTCCAGACCGATCTACGCGATAGAACTGCGATCGTTTGCGGGGCTTCCTCGGGAATGGGCCTCGCCATCGCAGAGGTGCTCGACAAGGCGGCCGCCAACGTCACCATGTTCGCCCGCCGCAGAACGCTCCTGGAACAGGAGGCCGATCGCATCGGCGCGCTAGCCGTGCAGGGCGACCTGACCAGCCCGCACGATCTGCGCAATCTGGTCGAGCGCACGGTGAGCACCTTCGGTGGTATCGACATCCTGGTCAACAACGGCGGCGGACCGCCGGCCGGCCCGGCGCTCGACATCGGCGACGATTCGCTCGAGGACGCGGTCACGCTGCTCCTCTTCTCTGCCATCAGGCTGACCAACCTCTGCCTGCCGTACCTGCGGGACAGCAAGGCGGGGCGGATCATCAACATCACCTCGGTCGCCGTACGCGAGCCGATCGAGAACCTCGCCCTCTCTAACGCCGTGCGCCCCGGTCTGGTCGGCTGGGCCAAGACTCTCGCGCGCGAGCTGGGCCCCGAGGAGATCACGGTCAACTCGATCGCGCCCGGCCGGATCGCGACCGCGCGCCTCGAACAACTCTACGAGACGCGCTCGCGCGATGCCGACCTGGCACAAATTCCGCTCGGCCGCTTCGGCGATCCGAAGGAGGTCGCCGCCGTGGCGGCCTTCCTCGCCTCCGACGCCGCCAGCTACATCACCGGCACGTTGATCCCGGTGGACGGCGGCGCCAGCCGCGGACTGCTCTAGCTCTCGCGAGCGCCTCGCAGCCTCCGAGGAAGGCCGGATCGCGCCTGTATCCTCGTTCGAGATATGAAACGTTCACTCGCGAAGGCACTTATAACGGTCGCTGGAGTGCTCTTCCTGGCCCTCGTGGCCCTTTTCATCTACGCGCAGATCACTCCCTCGAGCTCCTACCTCCTGCTCCCGGACAAACCGCATGCTCTGGCGCCGCTGGTCAGGACGAAGGAGGCTCGCAAGGCCGACAGGGGGAATATCTATTTCGTCGATGTGGTCGAGCGCCGAGCGAGCCTGGCCGAGCGCTACCTGCCCTTCCTGCGCCGCGACGCCACGCTCGTCTCGGAGCAGGAGATCGGGCCCAGCAACGTCAGCGACAAGGAGCGCGCGCGCATCGACGCAGCCTCCATGGCGCAATCGGAGAAGATCGCCGAGGTGGTGGCGCTGCGCTTCCTCGGTTACAAGGTCGTCCTCCGACAGCGAGGAGCGCTGGTGGAGGAAACTGCGCCAGGCACACCCGCATCTAGGGAGCTTCTACCGGGCGACGTGATCACTGCCGTCGACGGGAAATCGGCCCTGAACTACACGGAGCTGCGCACGCTCATCACCCGGCACCGGGTCGGCGAAATCGTCGAGCTCGCGTTCACCCGAAATGGCCGCCGGCGCCACGTGGCGTTACGCACTATCGCCTCGTCGTCCGCCCCGCGCGTCGCCTTGATCGGCGTCAGCGTTACGCAGGCGGCGAGCATCAAGCTCCCGATCGCAGTCACGATCAACGCCGGCAACGTCGGCGGACCGTCGGCCGGGCTCGCCTTCGCGCTCGAGCTGACCGACAAGCTCGGTCCTGACATCGATCGTGGCCACCGAGTCGCGGCGACCGGCGAGCTCGCACTCAACGGCAGCGTCGAGCCGATCGGGGGCGTCGAGCAGAAGGTCATCGGGGCGAGGCGCGCCGGAATCGAGATCATGCTCGTCCCGGCTGGGGATAACGCGACCGAGGCCAGGCGCTATGCAGGTAGTATGAAGATCATTCCGGTAACAAGTTTTCAACAGGCGTTGCGCGCTCTGGCAACAGCCGAACGGAAGCGCTAGTTTAGTTTCCTTTCGTCAATAACGAAACGGCCGCAAATTGCGGCTTTTTT
This sequence comes from Actinomycetota bacterium, assembly GCA_003170995.1. Classification (GTDB taxonomy): domain Bacteria; phylum Actinomycetota; class Thermoleophilia; order Gaiellales; family Gaiellaceae; genus Fen-549. The sequence continues at coordinate 5,090 of PMXT01000112.1, forward strand.
ATCTTCCGGAGCCCTTGTCTATAGCGGACTAGCCCTTATCATCCAACCTTGTAACTGGGGTCGCCGCCGCTAGAGCAAAAGGGGAGCATGAGCAACAACCTTGAGGTAACTTGCAGTGATTGCTACTTTCATGGAGCAGGGCTCTGCGCACTTCGTTGTGAAGAACCGTGCCCGACCTTCAGGCACAGCATCCAGGCCTCGCTGATACCCCCTCGCCCGTCCTCGCGCCTCGCTGCCCGCCCGCTGGCCGAACTGGCGCACCAGCACGCCGCCGCCTAGCTAAGAGCGCGTTTCAAATGAAGCACTCTGTCGCCTGGCCGCGCTCGGCGGCGCGTTGCGTCGTCCTCAGTCGCACCCGTAGTCCCGCTACGGGTACTCCCTGCGTCCTAGCATCGCATCCACCNNCACCCAGTCGACAGGTCGTCAATTGAAACGAGCTCTAGGGGCCTATCCCGCCAGGCCTACACGACCGGTCGGCACGATGCCGCATCTTCCGTCGGTGCCTTCCGCGCTCGGGCGTTAATCGACCCGCGAACCGGGCTCCATGAGTAATCGGGCCAGCGGGCAGAGGAGCGATTAAACTCTCGCCCATGAACGAGAACGAGCCCACACCAGAGCCAACGCCGAGTAGCGAGACTGTCGACGCGAAGAGCCCAGGTGGCGAGCCCGAAGAGGCCTGGCAACCGCAGCTCTGGTCGAAGATCATCCTACTCATAGTCGTCGTTGGCTACGGCATCGCACTGATCGTCGCAAACAGCGGCAAGGTGGACATCTCGTTCCTGTTCTACTCGATCAAGACCTCCGCAATCGTTCTCATCCTCGTCTGCTTCGCGGTCGGGCTGATAAGCGGCGTCCTCATCTCGCAGGTGCACCGGCATCGCAAGAACGCGCGGGCTCGATTGGAGTGGCAGGCCGAGCAGTCGAAGAAGTAGGCGTCGTCCTCGCCGCAGGTAGTCACCGGCTAGAGGCTTTTCAAGCGCTCTTCATATCCCTGGCCAGCTCAGCCAGGATGGCGATTCCGCGCTCGATCTCCTCTGGAGAGGGGGAGCTGTAGGCGAGCCGGAGCGAGCCGGCGCCACGGCCGTCCGGGTAGAAGTCAGTGCCCTTGCAGTAGGTGACACCGGCCCCGGTCGCCCGCGCGAGCAGTTCTCCGGCATCTATCCCCTCGGGTAGGTCGAGCCAGTTGAAGTAACCACCTTCGGGCCGACTCCAGCTCGCGCTGGGACCGAAGTGGCGCTCCAGCGCCTCGAGCATCGCGTCTCTACGAGCACGGAGAAGTCCGTTCATCCGTTCGAGGTTCGGCTCGAAGTGGCCGCGACGGACGAACTCGTAGACCGTCGCCGCGGGCAGGTTCGAGGGCGAGATGGTGGTCGAGGAGGCGATCAGCTCGAGCGGCTTGAGCAATGGCTCGGGCAGGATCACGTAGCCAACGCGAAGCCCCGGTGAGATGGTCTTCGAGAACGAGGAGGTATGAGCGACCCGCTCAGCGATCGAGCCCTCGATCTGAAACATGGTTGGTGGCGCGGTGCCTTCGTAGCGGACGAATCCATAGGGATCGTCCTCGAGCACGAGTAGGTCGTACTCGTTCGCCAGTTCGACGATGCGCTTGCGGCGCTCGACCGAGAGCGTGCGCCCGCTCGGATTTTGAAAGGTGGGAATCGTGTAGAGGAAGGCCGGCTTGGGCCCGCGCTTCAGCTCGCGCTCGAGCGCGTCCGGATCGAGCCCCTCGTCGTCCATCTCGATCGCGGTCACCTCGACACCGTGGTTGCGCAGAATCAGAAGCGGGCGATCGTAGCTCGGCGCCTCGACCAGCACGCGCCCGCCGACACCGCTCCAGAAGAAGTGCTGGGCCAGGTAGACGAAACCCTGGAGTGAGCCGTTCGTGAGCAGGATCTGCCCGGGATCGATCTCATAGCGCTCGCCGAGCCACTCCCTCAGGGGCGCGTAGCCAAGCCCCGTGCCGTAGGAGAGAACGGCGGTTCCGTCGCGCTCGATCGCGCCCTTGGCGCAATCGGCCAAGAGATCGACGGCAAGGCATTCGGGCGCCGGAGCGCCGCGTGCAAACGAGATGACGCCCATGGAGGCGCAGCGTAGCGAACGGCGTCGATACGCTGCGGTTGTGAGCGATTGGATCGAACGCGACGCGACGAGGGTCTGGCACGGCTTTACGCAGATGGCCACCTTCGCTTTAAGCGAGCCCGTGATCGTCGATCGCGCCGAGGGGCGCGAGCTGATCGACAGCGAAGGGGGGCGCTACCTCGACGCGATCTCCTCGCTTTGGGTCACGACGCTCGGCCACCGCGTTCCCGATCTCGACGCGGCTTTGACAGATCAGCTCGGCAAGGTTGCCCACACGACTCTGCTCGGTAACGGTAACCGGGCGGTCGTCGAGCTCTGCGAGGCGCTTGCCCGAGTGGTACCGATCAAGGATCCCCACTTCCTCTTTGCCTCCGATGGCGCCTCGGCGGTGGAACAGGCGCTCAAGTGCGCCGTTCAGTACTGGCGCAACATCGGCCTCGATCAGAAGTCGGGCTTCCTCGCCCTGCGCGACGCATACCACGGCGACACGATCGGAGCCCTCTCGCTTGGGGACGGGTTCCACAGCGAGCACTTCGATCAGCTTCGCTTCCCGGTCATCCGCTCCAGCGGCTACGCGAGTCCGGGCTGGGCCGAGGAGACCTGCAGCCTGGTAGCCGCCAACGCCGAGCGCCTGGCCGCGGTCGTGATCGAGCCACTCGTGCAGGCCGCCGGCGGCATGCGAATCGCGAATCCCGAGGACGTGCGCATGCTCGCGGAGTGCTGCCGTGGGAACGAAGTGCTGCTCATCTGCGATGAGGTCGCAACCGGCTTCGGGCGCACGGGCAGCCTCTTTGCCTCACGCCGTTGCGGCATCCAGCCCGATCTGCTCGTGCTCGGCAAGGGCCTCACCGGTGGCTACCTCCCGATGTCGGCGACGGTGGCGAGCGGGCGCGTCTTCCTCACCTTTATGGGCGAGGATCTTGGAGACCGCACCTTCTACCACGGTCACTCCTACGGCGGAAATGCGCTTGCGGCTGCGGTCGCCTCGAGGCATCTCGAGCTGCTCGCCGAGTGGAACGTGCTGGCAAACGTCGAGGCGCGCTCGGAGGAGCTCGGGCGACTGCTCAGCAAGCGCATCGCGCCGCTACGCGAGGTGACCGACGTGCGCCTGTGTGGACTGCTCGGAGGCGTCGAGCTCGCGTCTTGGATTTCGACGCGCGCCGTCTGCGCCGAGGCTGTGCGCCGAGGCGTACTCCTGCGCTCGCTGGGCCAGGTCGTCCCGCTGGTACCACCGCTGACGATCACCAGCGACGAGCTGGAGCGGATCGTCTCGGCGCTGGAACAGGCGATCGCCGCCGTTAGCGAGAATGGCGCCCATGCCCAATAACCACTGGGATTCACTCGCCGAGCAGGCACTGGCCGGCGAGCCGCTCGCGATCGAGCAGGCGCTCGAGATACTCGCGGCGCCCGACGACGAGCTCGTCGACCTGCTCGCCGCCGCCTTTCGAGTTCGGCGCCACTACTTCGGAACTCGCGTGCGCCTCAACTTCCTCGTCAACGCCAAGAGCGGGCACTGCGGCGAGGACTGCGGCTACTGCTCGCAGTCACGCGTCTCGACGGCCGAGATCCCGCGCCACCAGCTTCTCTCCAAACAGGAGTTGGTCGACGCGGCCGAGCGGGCGCTCGAACTCAAGGCCTCGACCTGCTGCATCGTCACCAGTGCCCGCAAGCCCTCGACGCGAGAGCTGAGCGACGTGGCCGAGGCGGCCGAGGAAATCAAAGAACGTCATCCCGGACTCAAGCTCTGCGCCTGTCTGGGAGAGATCAACTCCGAGCAGGCCCGCGCGCTAAAAGCGTCCGGCATCGACCGCTACAACCACAACCTGAACACGGCCGCCAGCCACTACCCGGAGATCTGCTCGACCCACAGCCACGCCGACCGAGCGCGAACCGTCGAGACCGTCGCCGTAGCCGGCCTCTCACCCTGCTCGGGACTGATCGTGGGGCTCGGCGAAACAAGTGAGCAGCTGGTCGAGGCCTGCTTCGCGCTGCGTGACTCGGGCGCCGACTCGATCCCGGTCAACTTCCTGCTCCCGATCGAGGGCACTCCGCTCGGCGATCACGATCCCGGTCTCGACCCGCGCTACTGCCTGAAGGCACTCTGTACGTTCCGGCTCGCCTGCCCCGAGCGTGAGATCCGGCTGGCCGCGGGGCGCGAGCTGCACCTCGGCTCGCTGCAACCGCTGGCTCTCTACCCGGCCAACTCGATCTTCGTCGCCGACTACCTGACCGAGCCCGGCCAGGCGCCCGAGGACGACTATCGGATGATCGAGGAGCTCGGCTTCGAGATCGAGCCGGTCGGGGCGCCGAGCAATACGGGCTCGTGACTGGTCGCGGCCACTTCGTCACCGCCACCGACACCGGAGTCGGAAAGACCGTCGTGACGGCGGGGCTGGCCACATCGCTGCGGGCGCGCGGGCTCAATGTCGCCGTCTTCAAGCCGGTGCAGAGCGGCGCCCTGGCCGACGATCCCAGCGGCGATGCGGCCCTACTCGGCGCCGATTGCGTCTATTCCTTCGCCGCGCCACTTGCTCCACTCGTCGCTGCCCGCGCCGAGGGAGAGACGATCGAGCTGGAGCCGATCCTGGCGCGGGCGCGAGAGCTCGCGCGCGAGCACGAGATTCTGCTCGTCGAGGGCGCCGGCGGGCTGCTCGTTCCGCTCGCCCCCGGTCTCGACGTGGCCGGTCTGGCCGCCGCTCTCGGGCTTCCGCTGATCGTCGTCGCACGGGCGACGCTGGGCACGGTCAATCACACCCTGCTCACGATCGAGGCGGCAAGGGAGCGCGGGCTCGACGTTGCCGGCGTCGTTCTGAACGGGGAAAGCGACGAGAGCACGGCCGACAACGCGGCGCTGATCGAGGCGGGCTCTGGAGCGCGCGTGCTGGCGCAGATCCCCTGGCTCGCCGACCCCGTCGATGCGACAGGCTACCTCGATGACCGCCTGGGATAGCTGGCTCGAGGCCGAGCGCCGCAGGCGCGAGCAGCAGGCGCTCGCGCGCGAGCTGCAGGCGACCGAGCACGCGGCCGAGCCGATCGCCTACCGCGGCGGCAAGCGCCTGGTAAACCTCTCCTCGAACAACTACCTCGGCCTGGCCGGCCACCCGCTTCTGATCGAAGCCGCCGCCCGGGGCGCGACGCGCGGCGCCGGCTCTGGCTCCTCGCGCCTGGTGGCGGGAAGCGACCCCGAGACCGCGGCGCTGGAGGAGAAGATTGCCTCCTTCAAGGGTTCGCAGGCGGCACTGCTCGTGGGCAGCGGCTACCTGGCCAATGTCGGCGTGATCGCCGCGCTCTGCGACCGCGACACGGCCGTCTTCGCCGACCGCCTCAACCACGCCAGCGTCGTCGACGGAGTCCGCCTCTCCAGCGCGCGGACGCGCCGCTACCGGCACCGCGATCTCGATCACCTGGCCGAGCTGCTCGAGAAGTCGAGCGCCGCTCGCAAGCTGATCGTCACCGACACGATCTTCTCGATGGACGGCGATACCGCACCATTGACCGAGCTGGTCGAGCTCAAAGACCGCTACGGCGCCCTGCTCGTGCTCGACGACGCGCACGGCGGCGGCGTCTTCGGCGCGCACGGCGAGGGCTACGCGCACGAGCTGGGCCTGGCCGATCGAATCGAGCTGCAGGTGGGCACCTTCTCGAAGGCGTTCGGGGTCTACGGCGCCTACGTCGCCGCGAGCCGAGTCCTGATCGACCATCTCGTCTCGACCTGCCGCACGCTGATCTACTCGACCGCCCTGCCGCCGGCGATCGTCGCCGCCGTCAATGCCTCGATCGACCTCGTCGCGGAGGCGGACGATCGGCGCAAGGCTCTCCGGGTCAAATCCGAGCACTTCCGCGCGCGCCTGACCGAGCTCGGTTTCGATACGGGCGAATCGACCACCCAGATCGTTCCCGCGCTCGTCGGCTCGAGCGAGCGGGCGCTCGATCTGGCCCGTGCGCTCGAGGAACGCGGCGTGCTGGCGGTGGCGATCCGCCCGCCGACCGTTCCCGCCGGCAGCGCCCGTATCCGCTTCTCGTTGATGGCAACTCACGCCGACGCCGATCTCGAACTGGCTCTGGGGGCGCTCGCGGGTGTGGCCTGAGCGTTTCGACCTGTCGCCGAGTGACATGCTCGAACGCCCACCGCGGTGGCAAGAGCGAGTTGCCGGCTCGCTCGGACGCGTTCGTTCGCGCGCCGACCAAGTCGTTCCGAGCCCCGAGAAGCTCGATCGAGAGAGGCCCGTCGGCACTTTCGAGGCTCCGGATAGATTCGGCGCGAAGCCGACACAGAGGAGTGCGGTTTTCTTCGCTACCGTTCTCCGCCCCGTGGGTGGGTGGGGGGTGGAGAGGTGGGTCCCACGGCGCCCGGGACTCCGAGAAGTTCAGCTCGCAGCAGGCCAGGGAGCCGAGCAATGAGGCTCTTCTTGCCGGGCTGGGGCTCGACGGCCGAGGTCTGGGCACCGTTCGCGGCGCCGGGCGACCGGCTCGGCGGCGAGATCGAGACGGACGCCGAGGGCGTCGCCTGGTCGCTCGGGGCGATGCGGGCGCTCGAGGCGGCGGCGACCGTCGAGCTCGAGTCGCTGACGCTGGTCGGCGCGAGCGGTCAGTTCCTGCGCCGGGGCAAGTACCGGCACGGCTGGCCCGAGCGAGCTCTCCTGCGCATGCGCGAGCGATTGACGGAAGACGTCGACGCCGTCCTGGACGAGTTCTGGGCGCTCGCCCTCGCGCCCGGCGAAGAGCTGGCGACACCGCTGCCACGCGAGCGCGACCCCGCCGTTCTCGAGCAGGGGCTAGCCTTCCTCGGCGATTACTCCATGCTCGAGCGCGCTTCCCAGATCTCCTGCCCCGTCCGGCTCCTCCACGGAGGCCGCGACCGCGTCTGCCCGCTCGCCGCCGCCGAGCTCCTCGCCGAGGCTCTTCCCAACGCCGAGCTGACCGTCTGGCCCGAGGCCGGGCACGCCCCCTTCCTCAGCCAGCCCGACCGCTTCCGCTCATGGCTCCAGTCCTAGCGCTCGACAAGCAGGCGATCCGACGCCGCTTCGAGCGAGCGGCCGACGCCTACGACACCTTCAACGTCATCCAGCGCGAGATGGCCGACCTCCTCGTCGAGCAGGTGGAGCGCGAGCCGCACGCGATCCTCGAGCTGGGCTGCGGCACGGGCTATCTGACCGCGCTGCTGCACAAGCGCTTTCCGCGGGCCGAGATCGAGGCGGTGGACTTCGCGCCGGCCATGATCGCCAGAGCGCGCCGGCGCGTCCCGGGCGCCCGTTTTGTCGTCTGTGACATCGAGGAGCTCGAGCCCGAGCGCGAGGGCTACGACCTGATCGCCTCGAGCGCGACCGTCCAGTGGCTGGCCGAGCCCGAGCTGACCCTCAGTCGCCTCGCCAACTCGCTGGAAATCGACGGCGAGCTGCAGCTGACGACCTTCGGCCCGCGCACCTTCTGCGAGCTGGACGAGGTGCTGGGCGAGCTCGGTTGCGAGCGTGGTCTGCACCTGCTCTCGGCCCGGGAATGGGAAACGCTCCTCGCCGGGGCCGGGCTCCATCGAATCCGCGCCCATTCGTGCGAGGAGCGTTTCTCTTACCCGGACTGTGCAGCGTTTCTTCGATCTGTCAAGTCCTCCGGCGCGGGATATGCGCCCCGCGTCACGGCGCCGGGAACGCTCGCCAAGGCGATCAGGCGCTACGACGAGCGCTTCTCCGACGGTGCCGGAGTCACCGTGACCTACGAGATCGTCACGCTCTCGGGCGAGCGCTGAGCACCTGCTGCTTCCCCGAGTCCGAGACAGCCGAGAGGAGCCGCACCTAGCCGTGGCGTGCCGCAGCTAGCAGCCGGTGCTGTTCCGGCTCGCGGGGCGCGGGAACACCCGCCTCCAGGTGCGTCCTCCGTCACGCGTTCGGAAGAGACCGTCATGGAAGCAGGCCGCGTAGCCGTTGCGCTTGTCCGGCCAGTTCATGCTGACCCCTCCTTTATCCCTGTCGGCGAATGACAGTCTCCACGAATGACCGCCGTTAGTCGTGATGGATATCCCTCCGCGAGCCGTGAGCATGAAGCCATGACTGCGATCGAGGAACTCGATCTCGTTCAGCGTCCCGCCGCGGTTCATGCCGACCCGGCGCCAGTGCTCGCCTCCGTCTGCCGTTCGATAGACAACCTGCGGCCCCAGACTGGTGCCGATTCCTTCATCGCAAGCAAGGTAACCCACGCGCTCGTCTACAAAGCTGAAGGCGCGGAATGGTGCCCGGTAGCAGCGCGGTGTCGGAATTCGCGCCCAGGTGCGTCCTCCGTCACGACTTCGTATAAGCCACGCGTCGCCGCTATTTGAGCCAGAGCCGCAGTTCTTACTCTGATCAGCGAATGCATGTCGGAGATCGACAACCGACACGCCTCCTGTACAGGCGGGAAGGTGGAAGCCGGGTTTCACGCGCCAGGTACCGCCTCCGTCCCTGCTGACAACGACTCTGTCCCGACGGAAAGCAAACCAAGCGTGCGCTCTGGTCCGCTCGATTCCGAAGACGGATGGACTTCGCCGATTGACGTTAAAGGTCACGCCGCCGTCATCCGTCTCGAGAACTCGTTCGCCAGCCCCAAGAACGCTGACCCCGAGGAAACCTCGGCGAGGCGTCACGAACGATGGACCGTAGAAGGTCGTGCTTGAGTCCAGGGATACGACAGCTGGGAAGGGCTGGGTCAGCGTCCCGGCTGAGTGGTGCTCCGTCTGTCCGCAAGCCGGCGCGAGCAGAAGTAGAGCGAGAAGGCCGACGACCCGTCTCATGGCGGCCACCCTAGCTCGTTCTCCTCGCCTGTTCCAGCGAATTACCGGTCTGAGCTAGCGGCGCGTGCGCTCGTAGACGAGCTGCGCCACCTCGGTCGGCGTGGTGCCGACCTCGATCCCGCAGGCCTCCAGTGCTTCCTTCTTCGCCTGGGCTGTACCGGAGGAGCCGGAGATGATCGCACCGGCGTGGCCCATCGTCTTTCCCGGCGGAGCGGTGAAGCCGGCGATATAGGCGAAGACCGGCTTGGTCATCTGCTCGGCCACGAAGCGGGCGGCCTTCTCCTCCTCGTCGCCTCCGATCTCGCCGACCATCACAACGATCTCGGTCTCGGGGTCGATCTCGAAGCGACCCAGGATGTCGATGAAGGAGGAGCCGACGATCGCATCGCCGCCGATGCCGATCACGGTCGTGTTGCCGAGCCCGAGCTGGGCCAGCTCGTAGCCGATCTGATAGGTGAGCGTGCCCGAGCGGCTGACCAGGCCGACGGAGCCCTGGGCGAAGATCTCGGCCGGGATGATGCCGACGTTGGCCTTCCCCGGCGAGATCACACCCGGGCAGTTGGGGCCGATCAGCGTCACCTCGTGAGTGCGCGCGTAGCGGTGGAGCCGCAGCATCTCGTGTACGGGGATGCCCTCGGTGATGCAGACGATCGTCTCCAAGCCGGCATCGATCGCTTCGTAGAGCGCGTCGGCGGCGAAGCGGGCGGGCACGAAGGTGGCGGCGGCGTTGGCGCCCGTCTCGGCCACGGCTTCGCGCACGGTGTTGAAAACGGGAATTCCTTCGACGTCCTCGCCGCCGTGCCCCGGCGCGGCGCCGGCGACCACCTGCGTCCCGTAAGCCCGGTTGCGCAGAGCGTGGAAGGAGCCCTCGCGTCCGGTCAGGTTCTGGACGACGAGGCGAGTGGACTTGTCGACGATGATCGCCATCAGCGGCTCAGCGCGCTTTCGTGTCGCGCCTTGATCGCTATCAGGTCCAGCCGCAGGCACCCGCCGGCGGCGCGCTCGCCGAGCAGTTCGACCACACGATCGGCCTGCTCCCCCTCGCAGGCGGTGCGCGAGAGCCAGACGGCGAGATCGCTCTCGCGCGGAATCACACGCAGCTCCTCGATCTCGAGCCCGGCTGCGGCGCAGAATTCGCGCCACTCCTCTTCGCTGTAGTTGCGGACATGCAGCGAATCGCGCAGCTTCTCTGCCTGCTCGACCGCCTCGCCCATGTTGACCGTGTCGACGATCAAAACGAGATCGCGACTGACGCGCGCCATCTCCGAGACCGCGCGGGCAACGTCGGAGAAGTGGTGCGGAGCGACCCGGCAGGCGACGAGATCGAACGAGTTTGTGGCGAACGGTAGATCCTCGGCTCGGCAGATCACGTCGGGCTTCATCCCCGCCGCCGGATCAGAGCTGACCACGTCAATTCCTGCCTCGCGCAGCCGGCGCGCAACGTGCCCACCGCCGGTCGCCACGTCAAGCGCCGTCTCGGCCCCGCGCGCCCATTCCACGAGCAGGTCGAGGTCGGCGCCTGCCCGGTGCGCGTCGGAATCGACGTAGAGTTGCGCCCTTTCGCTCCAGGTGTCGTTCGTCATCGCGCCAGCTCCACCGCTCGCTTGGCCGCCTCGAGCATCGTCGGCTCGGCGTGCAGATTTGGTAGCCCGGCTTCGGCCAAGAGAAGCCTGCCCTCCTCGGCGTTGGTGCCGTCGAAGCGAACCACGATCGGCTGGGCGATCGTGATCTGCCCCAGCGCCTGCAGGATCCCGCGCGCCACCTCGTCGCAGCGGGTGATGCCGCCGAAGACGTTGAAGAAGATCGCCCGCACCTGCGGGTCGGCACTGATCACCTCGAGCGCGTCCACCACTCCCTGCGCCCCGCCGCCGCCGCCCAGATCGCAGAAGTTGGCCGGGCGGCCGCCGGCGATCGCCACCAGGTCGAGCGTCGACATGACCAGCCCGGCGCCGTTGCCGAGAATCCCGATCTCGCCGTCGAGCTTGACGTAGGTGACTCCCTTCTCGCGCGCGGCGCGCTCCTCGACCGGCACCGTCTCGGGGTCGTGCATGGCCGCTATGTCCTCGTGGCGGTAGAGCGCGTTGTCGTCGATCGACACCTTGGCATCCAGCGCCAGCAGCTCGCCGGCCGCGGTCACAACCAGCGGGTTGATCTCACACAGAGTCGCATCGCAACCGGTGAAGGCGTCGTAGAGCTGCGCGCAGAGGCGCTCGATCTGACGGCGCTCGGCGGCGTCAGCGATGCCCGCGCCGAAGGTGAGCGCCCGTCCATGCCAGGGATGGAAGCCCTCGAGCGGATCGACGTGCAGACGTACCAGCACCTCGGGATTCCGAGCCGCCACCTCCTCGATCTCGACCCCGCCCTCGGTCGTGAACATGAAGAGCGGCTTCTTGGCGCCCCGGTCAAGCGTCAGCGAGAGGTAGTACTCACGGGCGATCTCTGTTGTGCGCTCGACCCAGAGCCGACGCACGGTGTGCCTCTTGATGTCCATGCCAAGAATGGCGGCGGCGTGTGTTTCGGCCTCCGGCGGGCTCGTCGCGACCTTCACTCCGCCCGCCTTGCCCCGGCCGCCGGTCAGAACCTGAGCCTTGACGACGACGCTACCGCCTAGCTCCTCGGCAGCGGCGCGCGCCTCGGCGGGCGTACGGGCCAGACAACCCTCGCCGGTGGGAAGGCCGTAGCGGCGGAAAAGCTCCTTGCCTTGGTACTCGTAGAGGTCCATTCCCGAGCCTGAGTCTAATTGCCGACGATCGAGGCCGCCGCCTACGAGCGAAGTGGCCGCCCGGACACGTATCCTCCCGCCATGAGTTTCGCCGATCAGCTCACCGTTGCCCGAATTGCAGCGACGCCGTTTGTGCTCGCGCTTTTCGTCTGGCACTTCTCCAATCACGCCTACATCGCCACGGTCGTCTTCGCTCTGGCGATGACCACCGACTGGTTCGACGGCCGCGTGGCGCGCTCGAGCGGTCACTCCTCGGCACTCGGCTCGCTGCTCGACCCGATAGCCGACAAGGTGCTCGTGCTCTCGACTCTGATCGTGCTCGTGCAGTACGGGATCTTCCCCGGCTGGCTGGTGGCGCTGATCGTGGCACGCGAGTTCCTCGTCTCGGGCCTGCGCCTGGCCGCAATCGAGCGCGGCGTGGTCATGCAGGCGCGCGATCTCGGCAAGCTCAAGACGTGGTCACAGGCGATCGCGGCCGGGCTGGGCGGACTGCAGGCTGGAGGTGCCTGGTCGATCAATGTCGCGCTCTGGGCCGGAGTCGTGGCGCTGGCGCTAACCTGGCTATCGGGCCTCGATTACGCGCGGGTGGCACCACAGATCCTGCGCGGGCGTTAGTCGACCTCTTCCTGGTAGGCGACTTCCGGCTAGCGGCTGAATCCCTATATAGAAGGGCTCGCCGTCACCCATTCAAGCGATTCGGGCCCGACGGGCGGGGTGGACAATTCAGTTATCCCCCGCTGCTTCAGGAGGTTGTCGTCTTGCGCCGCATCGCCGCGTGCGTCTATTTTCAGGCTATTCGCCCCCCGCTGGGCGAGGAGTTCAGATCGTGATCGGCCCAAGACGATCGGGCCGGCGCCTGCTCGACCGCTGGCAACACTGGCGCGGAGCGATGAGACGCGACCGGCATACCTCCCGCCTCAAGGTGCTGGTGAGGTGCGTCGGTGCTGGGAGCATCGTGGTCACGGCAGTCGCGGCTACGCGCATCTTGCAGAGCCCGCCAAGCGGGCGCGTTTTCGCGGCGCTCGCCACATTTGTCGCCTTCACCGCGATAACCGAGCGTTATCCGGTTCCGATCGAGAACACGAGCTTGCGCGGCTACTCGCTCGCCGCGGTCTTCAACGTTGCCGGCATCGTGCTCTTCGGCTGGGAGCCGATGGTCTTCGTTTGCGTTCTCGGTCTCGCCGGCGGCAGTGTCTGGACGCTTCAGCCGCTGATGAAGGTCGCCTACGACGCGGCGGTGCTCGTCATCGCAACGATCTTCGGTGGCCTCCTACTGGAAGCGTTACCCGGTTCTCAAGGCCGAGTGGGGCTCGTAGGTGCTGTCTGTCTAGTCGCTCTCGGCTACGGCGTTCCGACCTTGCTCTTGGCCTCTGCCGCCTCGGGTATATCGGAGGGAAAGCGCTATCTGCCGATGATCGAGCGAACACTTCGCTGGAGTCTTCTGCCCTTCTTGTTCGGAGTCTCGGCGTCACTGATGACGATCGTGCTCTGGCAGCGCTCCCCCTTCTTGATCTTTGCCCTGGCTGCGCCGCTGGCAGCGATCGACCTCTACGAGCGCCAGCGCCACAAGGCGAGCTCGGCCATGCAGCTCGCCTCCACCGACCCGCTCACCGGGCTCGGTAACCCGCGCCGCTTCCACGAGCGCCTGCAGGAGACGCTCGACGGCGCCGAAAGCGCGGGGCATCCGATCGCGCTTTGCTACTTCGACCTCGACAACCTCAAGCTGGTGAACGACGAGTACGGCCATCCCACGGGCGACCGTGTGCTCGTCGCCGTCGCCAGCCGTCTGCGCCACGGCGGCGAGGCCTTCAGACTGGGCGGAGACGAGTTTGCCGTGATCTTGACCGGCCGCTCTAGCGAGGAGGCCGTCGAGGTCGCCAGCGCCATCCTTTCGCGCGTTGCTTCGATAAAAAAGGACGACCTACCCCAGCTGACGATGAGCTGCGGCATTGCCACCTTCCCCTCCGAGGGAGTCTCTCGCAAAGAGTTACCGCGCCTGGCCGATAGCGCTCTCTACTGGGCCAAGGATCATGGTAAGAACCGCGTGCGCGTCTACCACCCGGAGACTCTCAGCGCCTACGCGCTCGAGCGCCTCGGCTCGAATCCGAGCCTGAACGACCGCCTGCGCGCGGCAGCCAGTCTCGCCGACGCAGTCGACGCACGTGACGCCCACGCGGGAGCCCATTCACGCCGCGTCGGTGATCTAGCCGCGCTGATCGGCACGCACCTAGGCGGCGATAGCGAGCAGATCGATCTCCTACGACTCGCCGGCCACCTGCACGATGTCGGCAAGCTGGCCATACCGGAGGAGCTGCTGCGCAAGCAGGATCCGCTCTCCGACGCCGAGCTGCTCGTTTTGCAACGGCATCCGGAGATCGGTTTCCAGATGATCGAGAGCCTCGGACTGGGGCCCGTGGCCGAATGGGTTCTGTACCACCACGAGCGCTGGGACGGGCGCGGCTACCCGAAGAGACTGGCCGCCGAGCAGATTCCGCTTGGAGCTCGCATCATTTTCGCCGCCGATGCCTGGGACGCGATGACCAGTGACCGCACTTACTGCCGCGGGCTCAGCATCGAGCAGGCTCTGGACGAGATCCAGAGCCGGGCGGGCAGCCAGTTCGACCCGGAGGTCGCACAGGCGCTCCTGGCCGAGAAAAGCCGGGTTTCGGAGCTCGAGCCGGCGATCTAGACGTCGGCTGCATAGAGCTCGTTTCAATTGACGACCTGCCGACCGGGTGTGATCGGTGGATGCGATGCTAG
>PMXT01000025.1 GCA_003170995.1 Actinomycetota bacterium
ATCGAGCACGGCGGCGACGATCGCGCGCTGACGGGTGAGGGGAAGATCTGACCATAGATTGCGGAGTTCAGAGGCGTTACCGACGTAGTCACTGAGAACGGATGCGCGGGTTCGCTCCGCAAGTAACTTCTTCGCGGCGGCTAGGCGACGCTCGATCGGCTTGCGGGCGGAAAGCCACTCCGAGAGGCTGATGGCTCGCTCTCCGTAGGTCTTCGCCAGCTCGTCCAACTGGAACTGCGCTTCATCCATTTCCTGCTGCCACGGAGCAGCCGTTCGGTCTTCGACGTCGCCGCTGAGCGCGGCCGCAAGCTCGGGAGAGTCGAGACGGTAGAGCACGGCTTCGACAACGAAGGCTTCGAGTGAATCGGCAATCGCGGAGATGCGTCCGCAACCGGTGAAGTTGGGGCCTTTAGCGCAGTGGTAGCCGCGAACTCCTCCGGACTTAGGGCGAGAGATGAGCGTCTCTCCGCAAAGGCCGCAACGAAGCAGGCGCATAAGTAGGTAACGGCGAGGGCTTCGGTTTGTGCGGCGGTCGGGATCGCTGAAAAGGGCTCTTATGCGAGCCGTCTCGGATGGGTCGATGATCGCCGGCCATTCCGCCTTGGCGATCAGCTCTCCGTGGTGCTCGCGCTGCCCGCTAATACGGCCGGATTCAAGGATCCTGCGGATGGTCTGTGTCTTCCACTCCTTGCCGGACACGGTGGGTGTCCCGCGCTTGATGAGGTCGGCGCAAATAGAGCGGATGGATTCGCCTGCAAGCACACGACGGACGCAGTCGCGAATAATGTTGGCCTCATCGGTGCGGATCGTTCTGCGGTCGGACTCGTAGCCGTATGGCCTGGTTCCGCCGCCGCCGATCTTTCCAGCTTGGGCGAGCTCGAGCGCCTTTCGCTTGATGCGCCGGCTCTTGTCGTCTGACTCCTTACGGGCGACGGCGCCGAGGATGCGGGCCATGAAGCGGCCATCGTCATTTGAGAGATCAACGTCGCCCGTGACCGAGGCGAGGTTACGAACACCGGCCGCGTCGCAGACCTCGAAGAACTCCTCTAACTCTTTCGGCTGGCGGTGTAGTCGGTCGAGGTGCCAGACAACGACAGCTTCGATGAAGCCTGAGCGAAGGTCGTCGAGCATTCGCCGGTAGTCGGGTCGGTGTCGGCCGCTGTAGGCGCTCACGTCATCGTCGATATAGCGCTCGACGATCTCCCAACCCTTGCGCTGTGCAAGCCGTTCGCAGTCTTCCAGCTGCCGGCGAACTCCGAGCTGTTGCCCGTCACGATCAGACGAGATGCGGGCGTAGATACCGGCGCGAGGCATTCTAGTAACATACACGTACTCTCGGATGGGCCAGGCTGGCTTCCCCGGGGCTCGGGCCGCTGCCTCCGCCAACGATCGCCGGCATCGACGAGGAGTGGTGCGGTGCGCGAAAGGGTGGCCGAACGACGAGCGGGTGCTCCGGCGGCAGTAGGCCGACGACCGAGTGGATGCGCGTCACCTCCAGCGCCTCCTCCCTGGCGAGCAGGGGCAGAATCCCGGGCAGCCGACGTGCGAGCATCGTCTTGCCCGTTCCTGGCGGGCCCGCCAGGAGCAGATTGTGGCGCCCGGCGGCGGCGATCTCGAGTGCCCGGCGCCCCCTTCGCTGCCCCTTCACCTCGGCCAGGTCGGGGCAGGAGCCGAGCGGCAGCTGGCCGTTCGAGCAGAGCGGCGCCGGCTCGGGCAGCCAGTCGTCACGCATGTAGGCGACCGCTTCGGCCAAATGGTGCACCGGCACTGGATCGACGCCGGCCAGCGCCACCTCGCCCGCCGACTCGGCCGCGCAGAGCACGAAGTCGATCCCGGCCCGTCGAGCCCCCTCAGCAACGACAAGCGCTCCCCCGACCGGCCGTACCCTGCCGTCGAGGGCCAGCTCGCCCACAGCCGCATGCGCCCGGAGCGAGCCCGGGGGAATCTGGTGCGAGGCGGCGAGAATGGCGAGCGCGATCGTCAGGTCGAAGCCGGAACCCTCCTTACGCAGATCGGCCGGCGCCAGGTTGATGGTGATGCGCCTGAGTGGCCACTCCAGCTCGGCCGAGACGATGCCGCTGCGGACGCGCTCCTTGGCCTCCTGGCAGGCACGATCGGCCAGCCCGACGATCGCGAACGACGGCACTCCCTTCTGCAGGTGCGCCTCCACCTCCACCCGTCGCGGCTCCAGCCCAACGAGCGCATAGGTCAGCATCTGCGCGAGCACCCGTTCAGGCTAGAAAGAGAACCGTCACGCGTCTGTGACGATTCGGTGTCGAGAGGCGCGCGAACGGGCCGAGTCGCTTCCGCGGCCCGTTCTGCTCCGCGGCGATCTCCGGTTTTCGGCGGCGACCGAATCGGTCGCCCGTGCGTGCGCTTCGTCGGTTTCGGGCAGCGCGAGATCAACGACGAGATCGGAGGGGGATCAGACCTCGCCGCGATCTCGCAGGTTTGCCCCGCGCTCGCGGCCTAATCGACGAAGCGGGTTACGAGGACGTCCTCGAAGAACTCTCCGGCACGGCGGCCGGTACGGCGGTTGACGTGGCGGCGGTGGCGATCCTCGAGCTTCAACCCGGCACGGGCGAGAATCTCGGGGTAGAGATCACGACGGTCGTTGACGACTATCAGCACCGGGGCGCCGGGCCGCAAGGCGGGGCGAACGTTCTCGAGCACCCCGGCGATGCCGTCCGAGTAGCTCGCGAGCGCCTCGCGTCCGCTTCCGCGCGCTGCCGCTCCCAGCTCGAGCTCGCGCAGGTCGTCGAGAGCGAGTAGCTCGTAGGCGTAGCGGTGCTGCTCGTGATAGTCGATCAGGCCCGGGTAGGGCGGCGAGGTGATGACGCCGTCGAAGGGGCCTTCCAGCCGAATCGAGCGCGCGTCTCCGTGCAGGACGCTCGCCGACCGGCCGCGGGCGCGCAGGCGCTGGAACTGCTTGACTCGCTCCAGTGTGTCGAGCGCGTAGCGGCGCAGGAAATGCGAGGCGTTCTCGACCGGGCGGCAGTTGCGACGGTGCTTGTGACACCAGTAGGGCTCNNTCCTGGGCCTGTCCCCTGGCCTGGGGTGGGTCCCCGACTCGCCTCTCATCTACAAGCGCGTGCGCCTGGCCGAGCGCGCGGCTCGAGTGAGGACGACGCTGAGCAGGTCGATGTGCTCGTAGCCGGCGATCGCGTCGCGGAAGGAGAGAAGCTCCGAGAGCGCCTGTGGCGCGTACCAGTCACGCAGGTAGGAGGAGCGAACGCGCGCGGCCTTCGGCGCTGTCGGCGAGTCGAGCCCGGCGACGACACTCCTGATCTCGTGCTCGAGTGCGAAGGGATCGTAACGGCGGGTCTTGACCTGCATCAGCAGGCAGTTGAAAGCGGAGACGTCGATTCCGGTTGCGTCGAGCCCACTCTCGAGCGCCTGCACGAGCGT
>PMXT01000184.1 GCA_003170995.1 Actinomycetota bacterium
TATGGAGCATCGCCAATCATCGCGAGTGGCAGATCCGTGTGCACCCTGGCATACGCCTCGACCACAACGTGGGCATTGTTCTCGGGTTCAAGACGGCTGACGTACAGTACGTATCGTTTCGGCTCGAGACCCAGTCGGGCGAGAGTGCCGTCGTCGGGCACTGGCTCCAGTTCGGTACCGTACGGGAAGTATCTGGTCTCACATCGGTAGGCGTCGCGGTAGTAGCGCTGGATCACCAGCGCATCCGTCACGACGTGGACCGGGAGACGGGCAGCCATCCACGCGCACAGGCGGTAGTAGGCCTTGCCGATCGGGCTCCACTTCGCACGTTCCCACTCCAGTCCATCAACGTTGAGGACGACGCGCCGGCCAAAGAGCCGAAGCAGGATCACCGCCGGCACGTTGGCGGAGTTGCATATATAGATGATGTCGTACCGCTTGGTCAGGGCATGAAGAGCGGCGAAGAGCGAGTGGATGACCGTCTCGAAGTACTTGGACCGGGGCGCTGGAAGGCGGACGATCCGCATCCCCAGGTACTCGCGGGTCCCGCCTGGGACCCATCGGTCACGGCCGTAGACCGTCACCTCGTGGCCTCGCGCTACGAGCCGCTTCCCGAGCTGCTCGGCGAACGTCTCGAAGCCACCGTAGTTGGCCGGGACGCCCCTGATGCCTAGGATCGCGACACGCATAATGGCCCATATGGTACCAACACCCCCCCTTATACGAGTGGCTCTCGATGCCCACGTCGTCGGCCGCCGCAAGACCGGCAACGAGACCTATATACTCAACCTTGCCGAGGCGCTCGCCGGGCTCGACGATGTCGCGCCGATCGTGTACCTCGACGCGGGCACAGCCTGGCCAAGGGCGTCGCACATCGAGCGGCGAGACCTACGTTGGCGGGCGCCCCAGTTGCGCTTGCCGCTTGAACTCCCGTTTCGGGCTAAACGAGATGGCGCTCAGCTTCTGCACGTCCAGTATGTAGCGCCTCCGTTATCCCGGCTGCCTGTCGTAACGGCTATCCATGACGTGTCGTTCGAAGACCTGAGCGGTGCATTCTCGCGCTCAACGCGGCTCCGACTGAAAGTGAGCATTCGGCTCTCGGCGCTGCGCTCGGCCGCGGTGGTGACGTTGTCGGAGTTCAGCCGTTCTCGCATCGTCCACCACTACGGCGTCGATCCCGACCGGGTCGTTGTCACGTCCCTTGGGGTCGACTCGCGCTGGCGGCGCCTGGAGACTGACCAGGTCGCGTCACGACTGAATGGCTTGCCTCTACCGGAACGCTTTGTCCTGACCGTGGGCAATCTGCACCCACGTAAGAACATCCCCAGGCTGATCCAGGCTTTGGCCAAGGCTCGCGATCAGGGAGCGGGTGACCTGCACCTGGTGCTGGCTGGACAGCCGGCCTGGCGGGCCGAGGAGATCGATGTCGCGATCGACAAGGTTGGTGGAGGGAGCTGGGTCCACAAGCTTGGGTATGTCGATGACGACGTGCTTGTCGCTCTCCATAGCGCCGCCGATGTTGTCGCGTATCCCTCCCTATATGAAGGTTTTGGCTTGCCGGTGCTGGAGGCCCTCGCCTGTGGAGCCGTCGTGGTGGCGAGCTCGACTACCTCGATCCCCGAGGTCGCGGGTGATGCGGCGCTCCTGGTCGATCCCATGTCCGTCGAGGGGATGGCGGACGGTCTGAGCAGAGCGGCCACCGACCGACAGCTCCGAGTTCGTCTTCAGAAGGCCGGGCCTGCTCGCGCCAGGGCGTTCACATGGCGTCGGTGTGCAGAGGAAACGGTCGAAGCGTACAGGCTCGCTCTTCGCCGCTCTTCCTAGGTGGGGGTCACCAGTGCGATGGCGGTCTTGGGCATCCTGACAACTGGGGCGTCTGGCGGATGCTAGAATTCGCCGGCAGTCGCGCATGAGGTACTTGTCGTTGGGGGTTTTGTTTGCCCGGACCTTCGTGTGAGCGCGCATCTCGTGCTCTCCCGCACGGCTACGTCGTGCCCAAGTGCTGCCACCTATCGCTCCGTCCACGAGTCCATTGACACATGGCCGGACAGATATCGGCGGTCTTGGGCAGTCCCGAGCCTGCCGCCCACAGTCGCGTGAGACTCCTCGCCAACGGCTTGGCGATCGTCCGGCTATGCGGTTCCTGGGGCCAGCGTCTGCTGATGCTCCTGTGGCTTATCCGCTACTCGGTACTTCGCCTGCTTCCGCGGTCCGGCCATCGAACGGCCATCACCACGGCCCGGTACAACGGGCTGCAAATGACACTTGACTGGCATGCGTCGGAACACATTCCCCTGCGCGAAGTGCTCGCGCGTGGGGAGTATTGGCCGGTTGCCGAGTGGCTGCCCCTCCCTGGAGACACTGTCGTCGATGTCGGTGCCAATGCAGGTGTATTCACGCTTGCCACTGCCAGGCTCGTTGGGCCTGAGGGACGAGTAATTGCGATCGAGCCCAATCCTGTCGTGCTTGGACGTCTGACGGCAAATGTGAAAGAGAATGGGTTCGAGGATCGAGTGACCATTCTCCCCATCGCCATCGCCGATCGCACGGCGCGCGGGCTTGTTGTGGACGAGAATGGCAACTCGACGGTCGCTCGAATTCAGGTCCTCACAGAGGGCGACTGCGTCTCATCCGAGACGGTGGGCGTGAGGACCCTCGATGGTGCGCTTGAGGATCTCGGTGTCGCCCACGTGGACCTTCTGAAGATCGATGT
>PMXT01000075.1 GCA_003170995.1 Actinomycetota bacterium
TGCGCCAGCTCGGCCGCGGCCTGGGTGCCCGAGACGCCACCGCCGATGACGAGCACCGAGTCGACCTTGCGCTTGAGCACGAGCTTGTTGGAATGCGGCCCCGGAAAACGGACAGCGGCCTCGATGATCCGTGCTGCCTTGTCGGTGACCGCCTCGCCGTCGTTCTTGTCGTGCACCCACGAGCAGCCTTCGCGGATGTCGGCGACCTCCATCTCGAGGCCGCGCGCGTAAAGGCGCTGAAAGCGCCGTGCGACAAAGTCCTGCGAGCAGCCGGCGAAGACGAGCGGGCGCCCGTCCGCCTCTTCCGTCATTTCCTGTAGGCGCGCCTGACCCTCGCGGCTGCACCAGGTTGGGCTACGCAGCACCTCGCCCTGTTCCGAGGCCGTCTGCTCTAGCCGCTCGAAATCGACGTTCGAGGCCATCGTGCCCGCGCACTCGCAGAGCAGGATGCGAGGCCGGCCGCTGTTACCGTTCGCCGCGCTCATCCGCTCACCCCCGCGCCGATTTCCTCAGCCGGAACGGGCAGCGCCTCGGCCGCCCCGGTCGGACAGGCGCGAGCGCAGGCGCCGCAGCCGATGCACCTGGAGGCGTCGAAGACGATCGTACGGAAGGCTGATACGCGCTCGGGCACCGCGATCGAGCCCGAGGGTTGGTGCCGTGCAATCGCGCGCAGAGCGGTACCGATTGCACCGCGACGGCTATCCGGCGGCGCCGAGTAGAGCTGCATCGGGTCGAACATGTCTCCCTTCAAGGTGGCGCCCGACGGGCAAGCCGAGGCACAGCGGCCGCAGCCGATACAGAGCTCCTCGTGGCGGACGATCTGGCAGCCGATCGCACCGGTGCTCTCGCGTGGCGCCGCGCCCGGAAGCCGCTCGAAGATCGCTTCGCCTCTCGCCGTCAGTGGCATCGTGACATCACTTACTTCCTCTTCAAGGGCGGTAGAGCCGAGATCGTCTCGTGCATCTTGCGGGCCGCGGCGACGAATTTGGGCGAGTCGGCGGCGCTCATCGTGAACATCTGCACCCGCTCGGGCTCGACTCCGACCGACTCCAGAAGCGCACGGGAAAACTCGATCCGGTCGAGTGCGTGCAGGTTGCCCTCGCGGTAGTGGCACTGGCCCTCGAGGCAGCCGGCGACGTAGACGCCGTCAGCACCATCGGCGAGCGCTTTGAGTAGATGGAGCGGACTGACCCGGCCGGTGCAGGGCACGAGCACGCTGCGGATCGTTGTCGGTAACGAGACACGCGCGTTACCGGTCGCATCCGCGGCGGCGTAGGCGCACTCGCGGCAGAAGAAGGCGACGATCTTGCGCTCGGCGCCGTCCTCCGTCTCGGGTGCCCGGGTGTTCTCGGCAGCGGTGCTGGTCACACCATCACCTCGGCCAGGATCTCCTCGTCCGAGTAGCCGCCCAGTGTCATCGCGCCCGACGGGCACTCGGCGGCGCAGATCCCGCAACCGCGGCAGGAGTTGGCGTCGACCACCGAGTGCGGGTTGTCGCCCCCGGAGAGCTTGACGGCGCCTTGCGGGCAAACCGACTCGCAGATGCCGCAGCCGATGCACTGTTCGAGATTCGACGACGCTACCTGTGCCGGCGTCAGCACGAACCCGGCCGAGAGCATCGAGACGACGCGCGCGGCGGCCGCCTTGGCTTGAGCGATCGTGTCGGGGATGTTCTTGGGGCCCTGCGCCGTACCGGCGACGAAGATCCCGGCTCGCTGCGTGTCGACCGGCTTCAGCTTGGGGTGGTACTCCTTGATGAACCCGGCCGAACCCTGTTGCAGTCCGGCGACGTGGGCGATCTCGGTCGTCCCGGCCGAGGCCTCGAGACCCGCCGAGAGCACGACCAGGTCGAACAGCTCCTCGTTCTTACGCTTGGTGACGGTGTCCTCGAAGCGCACACGCAGGCTTTTGTCGGCCTCCTCCATCACCTCGCCGACGCGGCCGCGCACGTAACGAACGCCGCGCTCCTGCACGAGCCGGTAGTACTCCTCGTGAGACTTCCCCGGCGCGCGCAGGTCGGTGTAGCCGATGGTGATGTCGACGTCGGGGTAGTGCTGCTTGATCAGCGAGGCGTGCAGGGTCGCGAACAGGCAGCAGATCGCCGAGCAGTGCTCGTTGCCCGAGGAGGTACAGTCGCGCGAGCCGACGCACTGGAGCATGAAGATCTTCTTCGGGACGGCGCCGTCGGAAGGTCGCTCAAGCTCGCCGGCGGTCGGCCCGGAAGGTGCGAGTAGGCGAGCGAGTTGGCTCTGAGTGACGACGTTGCTGAAGCGCCCGAAACCGAGTGGGATCTTGCGCCGGGCATCGAACTCCTTGTGTCCGGTGGCGACGATGATCGCGCCGACGGCGAGCTCCTCGGTCTCCTCCTGCTGATCGAGCTCGATTGCGCCGGCCGGACAGGCACGGACGCAGGCCTCACACTCCGAGCAGACAGCGCAGGCCAGGCAGCGGCTCGCCTCGGCGATCGCCTCCTCTTCGCTGTAGCCGCCCACGACCTCGGCCCAGGAAGCGCAGCGATCGGAGCGATCGAGAAGCACAGCTGGAATGCGCTGGCCAACTTCGCGCCGTGCAAGCTCCTCGGCACTGGGACGGGCCTCGGCCGCCTTTGCCGGCCAGACCTCGAACAGTTTCTCGCCGCGCAGGTAGTTGTGAATCGAGTGCGCCGCGCGCGTACCTGCCGCGATCGCCTCGATCGCAGTCCAGCCGCCTGTGGCCGCGGCATCGCCGCCCGCGAAAACCCCGCTCTTGCCGGTCATCAGGGTGTCGCGATCGATCCGTATCTGACCCTTCTCGACAGAGACGTCCTCGCAGCCCTCGAGGAAGTCGCAGACGATGTCCTGCCCGATCGCAAGAACGACCGTGTCGGCTTCGATCTCGGTCACGTCGCCCTCGATCGGAACGGGACGGCGCCGGCCCGACGAATCGGGCTCACCAAGCTTGCAGCGCTGTAGCTTGAGCGCCGAGACGCGTCCCTTCTTTCCGACGATCTCGAGCGGAGCAACCAGGAACTCGACCTTCAGACCTTCCTCGATCGCCTGCTCGTCCTCCTCGCCGAGAGCCGGCATCTCCGCGCGCGTCCTACGGTAGACGAGCGTGACGTTGGGCTCGCGACCGGAGGTTTGTTGCAGGCGGATGGCACTGCGAGCGGCGTCGAGCGCCACGTCGCCGCCACCGATGACGACAACCCGATCGCCAACCGAGACCGACTTGCCGAGATTGAGCCGGCGCAGAAACTCGACCGCGCGCTCGGTGCCCTCCAGCTCCGCGCCCGTAATCTCGACCTCGCTCGACTTCTGCAGTCCAACGGCGAGGAAAGCGGCGCCATATCCGTTTTCGAGCAGCCCGTCGACAGTGAAGTCCTTACCAGCCCGCTGCCCGAGCTTGAGCTCTACGCCGAGCGCCGTAATTTGATCGATCTCGCGCTCGAGCACGTCCTTGGGCAAGCGGTAGTCGGGAATGCCCGTCTTCAGCATCCCGCCGGCGACCGGCAGCGCCTCGAAGACGGTGGTCCGGTAGCCAAGCTTGGCAAGGTCGCGAGCGCAGGTGAGGCCGGCCGGGCCGGCACCGATTATCGCCACCTTCTCGGAGTGGATGACCGGCACCTTCTCGATCACCGTCTCGGGTCCAACGTGGTCGGCGACAAAGCGCTTCAGCGCCGCGATCGCAACCGGCTCGTCAACCTCGCCGCGGGCGCACGCGCGCTCGCAGGGATGCGTGCAGATTCGACCGCAAACGGAGGGGAAGGGATTGGGGCCTGAGGCGACGCGATAAGCCTCGTCGAAGCGTCCCTCGGCGACAAGCGCCACGTAACCCTGGGCCGAGGTCCCGGCCGGGCAGGCCGACTTGCACGGTGCAGGCCCGCGCTTGTCGATCGCGTACAGCGACGGCACCGCGTTTGCGAACGGCCGCGAGATCGCCTTGCGCTTGGTGACGCCGAGCTCGAACTCACTCGAGACCGAGACCGGGCAGGCCGCGGTGCAGTCGTCGCAACCGACGCAGGCCTCGCTGACGAAGCGCGGCCGCTGGCGCAACTTGACCCTGAACTCGCCCGGTGGGCCCGAGATCTCGGTCACGTCGGTGAGTGTGCGAATGTGGATGCGCGGATCGAGGGCAGCTCCGGTCAGCTGCGGCGCGAGCGAGCACATGGCGCAGTCCTCGGTGGGGAAGGTCTTGGAGAGCCGGGCCATGTAGCCGCCAAGCGACTGCTCGCGCTCGACGAGGTGCACGTCGATACCGGCGCCGGACAGTTCCTCGGCGGCCGTGATACCTGCGATACCGCCACCGACAACCAGCGCCGAGCGGTGCAAGAAGGTGCGACCGCGCGGCAGATCCGACTGGAAGCGCGCTCGGGCAACCGCGGCCGAGACGATCTTCTCGGCCTTGAGTTGCGCCTTCGCCGGCTCGTCGCGGTGGATGAACGAGCAGCCCTCGCGCAGGTTGCCGAAGGCGACGGCGTTCTCGCCCAGCCTCAGCTCACGCGCGATCCGCTCGAAGGTCGGACCCTGGAAACGGCGCGAGCAGGCGCCGATCACGATGCGATCGAGCCCACGCTCCTCAACCGCCTGCTCGATCATGCGGCGCCCCTCGGTGCCGCACATGAACTGGTTGCGCGAGATCGAGACGACGCCGTCGTGAGTCCTGGCCGAGTCGGCCAGCGAGTCGAGGTCGAGAACTCCGGAGATGTTGCCTCCGCACTCGCAGAGGAAGACGCCACAGCGCATCAGACCACCGCTCTTTCCCGCGCGCCGATCCGCTCCAGGATCGGCTCTACGTTCTGGGAGTGGGCCTTGACGCCGCAGACCGTGTCGGGATCGGCCCCGAGCGCGAGCGCCACCAGCTGCTGGGTATGCAGGTGGACGAACGGGTACTCCTCGTTCGCGCTCTGCTCGATGATCGAGTGGTGACGGTCGAACTGGAGGGCGCAGTTCGGGCACATGTGCACGCAGACGTCAATCTTCTCCTCTGCGAGCCGCCGCAACTTCTGGCGCGTCACCGCAACCGAGATGGAGGGATTGACAAAGCGCTGGCGGAAGCCGGCGCCGCAGTGAGTCGTCTTCTCGTTGTAGTTGCCGGTCTTGATCACCCCGGTCGGCTCGAGCAGGTCCTCGGGGATCATGAAGTTCTCGGCATCGCCCACAACCTCATCGGGGAAGACCTTGCAGTAGTGGCAGGCGGGGTGGGTGGCGACCTTGATCCCGTCCAGGCGGCGCTTGATCAGCCCCGGGATCGAGTGATGGCGGCTCCAGAGGATCTCGAGCGTGTGCATGTGCCGGATCGTGCCGGCGACCTCGTCGTTGTACTCGCGCCCGATCTTGGCCAGCGCTTTGTTCGATTCTTTGCGAAACTCGGGCACCTCGAGCACGTTGCGCGACTTCTTGTTGATCGCGTAACAGGTCGAGCAGAGGTAGCTCTGGATCGGATGCCCGGCCTCGACCGCGACGCAGGCGTTACGCGCCGCGACTCCTAGTGTGGTCGGAAACGGCAGCAGGTCTGAGTAGTAGCCGAGCCCGGTGCAGCAGGTCTGGTCGGGGTTGACGATGTACTCGACGTCGAAGCGATCGAACAGCCACTTCGACGCCGACTCCACGCCGGGGTACTCGGTCGTGACCAAGCAGCTTCGGAAAAGCTGGACACCGCCGGTGATCGGCTCGATGTCCGGAGTTGTTGGTGCCATCAGGTCGCCTCTCTCGCGTGAGTGCTGACGCGAATTATCGATAGCGCGCGCTTGTAAGTCAAATAAGTGCGGCTTATTCGTGTTGCACGAACTTCGGCTGACCACCACGAATACGGCCGCGAGCTCGTTCGCTATCGGTTTGTCGCATCCAGAGCGGCGAGTTGGCGCGTGGGTGGCTGGAAGAGCGTGAGATCGAAGCTCGTCCAGCGCACGGTCGGCTTTCCGGTTGTCGTCTCCTCTTTGGCCCGTTGCGCCAGAACGGCCCACCTCGGCCAACCGGACGCGAACACAAGCCGTCCCTCGTACAACCACAGTGACACCAGAACAGGCTTGGTCGTATGACCGTGCATGAGACCTCCGTAGAGTGCCCGGACTATCCGGCCGGTCTGAACCACGCCGGTGAGCCGTTCTTGTGCGACCTTCACCGTTACGTCTGCGTTCAGTGTCGTGGTTTGCACAGCAGCGGGCTTGTAGGTCAACACTCGCTCTTGCGTCAACAGGATGAGGGTCTTTCTACCGACTCGGTAAAGCTTCAGTTGCAGCGCGTGGCCGCGGAGCGGATCGGCGATTGCGACTCCGATCCTGCCGCCGCGCAGGTTGCCGAGCGCAGCGCGGGTGTGCACACCGAAGGTGCGATGCTCGAGCAGAGAGAGGTCGTCGCTTCGGCGCTCGAGCACGAGCCGGTTCTCGCGATCGCGGAAGATCAGCGCGATCTGAGAGCCTCCCGCGACCAGTTCGAGCCCGGGCCTAGCCGCAACCGAGATCGGGCGAGACCAGCGCCCGGCGCGCGAGCGGGTCAGCTCGAGCGCGGATCCTCCTGGCCGCGAGACGATTGCGGCAAGCGCGAGTTCGCCACCGGGTAGCGGCGCTAGACTAACCGCCTCGGCGCGGGCGGCAAGCAGGCGCCTGGGCCGCCAGGAAGGGCTTTCGGCGATGTAGACGCCGCCGGATCGCGAAAAGGCCACTACTAGGCTTTCGTTCGACCGATAAGCGGCGGCGACGGCGCCCGTTTTCGCTCCTTCGAGATGAACCACCTCACGCCACGACGCGCCGCGATGGCTTCTGGGCTTGAGAACGTCGCACCAGGTATTCGTTCTCGGCGCCAGCGGGTCTCCGTTCAGCCCCGGTTTCATCGCGCCGCACGGTCCCGGCTGAGACCGCGACCAGCGGCCTTCCCAGATCTCGAGCTCCACCGGCCCGGGGCGCGGCGGCTGCTCGAACTTCGGTTGGGTCTTCCAGACCTCGATCGCGGCGGCCAATCGCCTTCCCTTGAGCGCGACCGCTCCCTGTGAGCCCGCCGGCCCTATGGGCAAGATCACGGCTACGGGATGGCCGCTTGTGTACTCCATTACCTGCTCAGGGCTCGGGCCGCAACCGCCCGGAAACGTGCACAGGGCCGTCGAGCTGAACCCGCTCTTGGCGCCGACAGCGAGCATCGGAGCGAGTGCGAGCAGAGCGAATAGCGGCGCTCTGGCTAGTGGAGCCAGCCGTCCGACCAGGATCGCTCTGGCCGCTCGGGTCAGAAAGACCGCGAAGAGGAGCACCGCTCCGATCTCGACCAGTATCGCGGCGAGAAGCCAGCCATCGTGCCCCTGGTGCAGACGGTGCCATTCGAAGGCAAGCGCGATCTGAAGCGAGACGGCTGCCACCAGGGCGCCGCCGCCCGCGAGCGCGAGTCCCGAGCTGAGCCGGCGCCGCCGCTGCACGAACGCCAGCGCCGACTCGGCGAGAATAAGCGCAATCGCGACCAGGCACACACTGAGGGCGAGCTTCAACGAGAGGTAGCGTGGCGGGAGGTAGAGATCGAGCACCCGAAAGTGATGGGAAAAGCCCTCTCCGCCGGTATTTTCGTCAACGTTCGCCGGGAAGGTTACTTCGCCCCCGCGCCGATAGCGACGAACCTCGAGCACCTTGAGCGCGATCACCGTGATCGCCAGCAGGATCGGAATCGCCGCCGCCAGAACCACCTGCGCATTGACACGAGCCCATCGGGCCAGCATCCACTCATGCACTTCTTGGGCTACCCGCTCCGGCTTTCCGAGACTAGCCAGTGCCCGCTTTTCTACCTCGGCGTCGCTCGCTCCTCGTTTTCGTTCCTCCTTCTCCAGCCGGGAGAGGCGCCGTCGCGCGGCGGCAAGCGCCCGGCGGCGTTCCCGCCCGTGCAAGACGAGGAGCCGATCGATCTCGGCCAGGTAGCGGTCGGTTGGGCTCGTCGTCTCCGACATGGCGGCTCTACGATTACTTCGAGCCTCTCATCGGCAACCGCGCCGGACGGCTAGAGGATTCCGCCTACGGAATCCGCGCCTCGAGTGCGTTTGCCAGCGCCTCGCGAATCGGCTCGCGCTCGATCCGGTCGAGCGCCTGGGCGAAGAAGCCGTGCACGATCAGGCGCTCGGCCTCGCTCGCCGGTAAGCCGCGGCTCATCAGGTAGAAGAGCTGCTCGCGATCGACCTGGCCGACCGTGACGCCGTGGCTGCAGCGAACGTCGTTGGCCAGGATCTCGAGCCCAGGAATCGCGTTGGCGTGCGCCTGGCGCGAGAGCAGGAGATTGCGGTTCTCCTGGTAGGCGTCCGTGCCCTGCGCCTCGGGCTCGACCCGGATCATGCCGCGCCAGACCGTCGTCGCCTCGTCGCGCAGGGCGCCGCGGAAGAGGAAGTCGGAGTTGGTGCGCGGGCCCGCGTGCTCCTGATAGGTGTCGAAGTCGAGGTGCTGCGAGCCGTCGGCGAAGTAGACGCCGGTCACGCGCGAGGTCGCGCCCACACCGGCGAGATCGTTATAGATCCAGGTCTTGCTCTTCTTCGAACCGAGCCCGGCGCAGACCCAGTCGAGCTCGCAGTCGCGCTCCAGCCGGGCGTGCTGACGACTGAAGTGCCAACCCCGGCACGAGAGCCGCTGAACCGAAACAAACTCCAGCTTGGCGCCGGCCCCGACGTGGATCTCGACGGCGCAATTCGTCAGAGCATGGAGGTCTTCCCCCGCCGAGACGTGCTCCTCGATCAGCGTGAAGCGGCTGTTCTCTCCGGCGACGATGAGCAGCCGGGTCGGCAGCGAGCCGTTCGGAACGGTGCTCTCGATCCGCACGTGCAGTGGTTTCTCTAGCTCCACTCCGGCCGGTACCTCGACCAGTAAACCGTGCCTCCAGAAGGCGGCGTTGGCAGCCGCGATCTTGTCGTCCGCCTCGATCAGCGCGCCGATGCGCTTGTCCTTCTCCCCGAGCGGCGCGAAGACGATTCCCTCGGGCGCCGCGAGAATCTCGACCCCGCTTTCGTCAATTCGCGCGTCTCCGGCCAGCTCGAGCTCGACCAGCGGCGCGATCTTGGCCGACCGAGCTTCGTCCGCGACCGGGTAGGCGTCGAGGTCGAGACCGGCCAGATCGGTGAAGCGCCAGCCCTCTTCCGAGGTCGTCGGTAGCGGCAGCTCGCGGTAGCGCTTGAGCGCGGCGGCGCGCTTCATCGCGAGGCGTATCTCCGCATCAGCCAACGCTCCCTTCCATCTGCAGCTGGATCAGACGGTTCATCTCGACGGCGTACTCGAGCGGTAGCTCCTTGGTGATCGGCTCTACGAAGCCCGAGACGATCATCGAGCTGGCCTCCGACTCCGACAGGCCTCGGCTCATCAGGTAGAAGAGCTGTTCCTCGCCGATCTTCGAGACCGTCGCCTCGTGCTCGACCTCGGCGTCGGACTCGTGCACGCGGATCGTCGGATAGGTGTCGGAGCGCGACTCCTCGTCGAGGATCAGCGCATCGCAGACGACCTTCGATTTCGCCCCGCGCGCGCCGTTCGCGACGTTGACAAGGCCACGGTAGCCGGCCCGCCCGCCGCCGCGCGAGATCGACTTGGCCGTGATCAAGCTTGTGGTGTTCGGAGCCGCATGCACGGCCTTGGCGCCGGTGTCCTGATGTTGGCCCGGGCCGGCGAAGGCGATCGATAGCACCTCACCGTGCGCGCCCTCGCCGGTCAGCCAGATGGCCGGGTACTTCATCGTCAGCTTCGAGCCGAGGTTGCCGTCCACCCACTCGACTGTCGCGTTCTCCTGGGCGACGGCGCGCTTGGTGACGAGGTTGTAGACGTTGGTCGACCAGTTCTGAATCGTCGTGTAGCGGCAGCGCCCGCCCGGCTTGACGATGATCTCGACCACGGCCGCGTGCAGCGAGTCGCTGGAGTAGATCGGAGCTGTACAGCCCTCCACGTAGTGCACGAACGCCCCCTCGTCCACGACGATCAGGGTGCGCTCGAACTGGCCCATGTTCTCGGCGTTGATGCGGAAGTAGGCCTGTAGCGGCATCTCGACCTTGACGCCCGGCGGCACGTAGATGAAGGAGCCACCCGACCAGACCGCCGTGTTGAGCGCCGCGAACTTGTTGTCGCGGAAGGGAACGACCGTGCCGAAGTGCTCGCGCACGATCTCCTCGTGCTGGCGCAGGCCGACGTCCATGCCTAGGAAGACGACGCCCTGGCGCACCAGCTCTTCCTGCAGCTTGTGGTAGACGACCTCCGACTCGTACTGAGCGCCCACTCCGGCCAGGTATTTCTTCTCGGCCTCGGGGATACCGAGCCGATCCCAGGTCTGCTTGATATCCGGCGGCAGCTCCTCCCAGGAGGAGGCCTCGGTCTCGGTCGGCTTGACGTAGTAGAAGATCGAGTCGAAGTCGATCTTCGAGAGGTCGCCACCCCATTCCGGTACGGGCCGAGTGAGGAAGTGCTCGTAGGCCTGGAGCCGGCGCTCGAGCATCCAGTCGGACTCGCCCTTCTGCGCCGAGATCGTCTCGACCACCTCGCGGGTGAGCCCGCGCCCGGTGCTAAACGTCGGCTTGTCGGTCGTGTGGAAGCCGTACTTGTAATCGCGCCCGATCTGCGAGACGTCTGTCTCGGGCTTTTTCACTAGCGGTCTCCGCTGCTCGCTTCGGGGAGATAGGCGTCGTAGCCTTCCGACTCCAGTTGCTCGGCCAGCTCGGGGCCACCCTCGGCGACGAAACGACCGCCGGCGAAGACATGCACGAAATCGGGGCGTATGTAATTGAGGATGCGCTGGTAGTGGGTGATGACGATGGCGCCCAGCTCGGGCCCGATCAGATCGCTGACACCGCCGGCGATCGTCTTCAGGGCGTCGATGTCGAGGCCGGAGTCGGTCTCATCGAGAACCGCGAGGCGCGGATGTAGGAGCGCCAGCTGGAGGATCTCGATCCTCTTCTTCTCTCCGCCCGAGAAGCCGTCGTTCAGGTAGCGGCCGAGCAGCTCGCGCGGCACCTTCAGCCGCTCAGTCGCAGCCGCCAGCTGCTTGCGAAACTCGGGAATCGGAATCGGATCGTCTTCACCACCGGCTCGCGCCTTGCGCAGCGCGTTGATCGCCGAGCGCAGGAAGCTCGTCACCGTTACGCCCGGGATCGCGTAGGGGTACTGAAAGGCTAGAAACAGTCCTTGCTGAGCGCGCTCGTCGGGCCCCAGCTCGAGCAGGCTCTTGCCGCCTAAGAGCACGTCGCCGGAGGTGATCTGATAGGCGGGATGACCCATCAGCGCGTGCGCGAGCGTGGACTTGCCCGAGCCGTTCGGGCCCATGATCGCGTGCACCTCGCCGCCTTCGACCGAGAGGTCGATGCCCTTAACGATTTCGCTGCCGTCGCTCAGAGCGACGTGAAGATCTCTTATCTCGAGTAGTGCCATTCCTTATGGCGCCTTCCCTTCCGAAGACTCGCCATTTGAGCTTGCGCCTGCCTTTTCACTCTAGCGGTCCAGGCTTCGATCTCTTCAGCGCCGGAATCGGCGCAGAACTCGAATCAGAATGGCGACCCGCCGCCGAGCGCGGTCAAGCGGCGGAGTGCTTCGTTTTGATTCGAGTTCTTACAGATCGCGGCGGGCGAAGGCGAACACGGTCGCGCCTGCCACCACCAGCACGTACACGGCCGACCAGAGCCAGACCGTCGTACCGCCCTGAACCGAGCCGCCGAAAGGCCCGAGCCCGAGCGCGATCTGGGTTATGCCGTTCTCGCCCTGGATCAGGCGACCGAGCGAGCTCTGGTAGAGCCACTCGAACGGCGTGACATAGCGAATGACAGTCGCGGTTTGCCCCAGCTTGGGAAAGCTGCCATTCGCGTCGATCTGGCCGAGCAGTCCGCCGAACAAACCGGCACCGAAGAGCATGAAGATACCGATGCCGTTGGCGACTCCGCTCAGATAGACGGAGCTGAGCATCGAGACCACGGCCACAACGGCGATCGCGGCGCTGATCTCGAGTCCCGCCGCCAGCGCATGGTGCGGCGTCCAGCCGAGCGTCACGTCAGTGATCGCGAGCGCGGCAGCAAAAGTTATCGCTACGTAGATAACGGCGACGGTGATCGCCGCCAGAAGACGCCCGAACAGGAACTGCCAGCGCGCGAGCGGCCGCACTATGAGCGCCTGCAGAACGCCCTGCTCGGCGTCGCCGCGCACTGCCGAAATGGTCAGGAAGATCGCCAACGAGACGCCGAAGAAGTAGATGGCGAAAACGGCCAAACCGAAAATGACCGCGGCTGCGTAAACGTCCACCTTCTCGCCGATGATGTTCGCCTGAGGAACGTGCACGAACGAGCAACCCAGCGTGTAGAGGCCGAGGAAGACCGCGGTCAGTACGAGCCCGGCGTGAAAGACACGACGGCGCAGGCTCTCGCGCAGCGCATAGCCGAAGACGACCCAGGTGCTTCTCATTCGCCTTCCTCCGCGACCGCATCCAGGTAGACCTCCTCGAGCGTGGCCGAGCGAACGCGCAAGCCGTAGATCCGCTCGCCTTCGGCCACGAGCCGCTCGACGAGCTCGGGGACATCGTCGCGGCTTATCCCCTCAAAGAGACGCGCGCCACTGGCCAGCTCGACCTCGACTCCACGCGGGCGCGCGAGCTCCTCCAGCCGCCCAGCCTCGACTACGTGGCCGCGATCGACGATCACGACATGGTCGCAGACCAGCTCGACCTCGCTCAGAAGGTGCGAGTTGAGCAGAACGGCGACGCCTTCGGCGCGGAGCTCTTCGAGCAGGGTGCGCATGTCCCGACGGCCGCCCGGATCCAGCGCGCTCGTCGGCTCGTCCAGGAGAAGCAGTCGCGGCGAGCCAACCAGCGCCTGCGCAACGCCGAGGCGTTGCTGCATTCCCTTCGACATCGCTCCCACACGCTTGCCGGCGGCCGCGTTCAGCCCGACTCGCTCGAGCAGGCGTCCGCGCTCGATCGATCCGCCGCGCGAGCCGGCAAGCCTCTGATGCAGCCTGAGCACCTCGTCGGCAGTGAGCCAGCCCGGATAGCGAAACAGCTCGGCGAGGTAGCCGATCGCGCGGCAGGCTTGCCGCGACCCGGCGCGGGCGCCAAAGATCTCGACCTTACCGCTCGTGGGCCGCACGAGCCCGCAGGCGATCTTGGTCAGCGTGGATTTTCCTGCGCCGTTCGGGCCCAGCAGGCCCACGAGCTGACCCGGTCGCACCTCGATGTCCACGCCTCCCAGCGCATCCGCTTTACCGAAGCGCTTGACCAGCCCGCGTACGCTGAGTGCCGGGGCCGAGCCGTGCTCAGAAACTCGTTCCGCCGGGCCATTCTGTAGCTCAATCACAGCGAGACTATAAAGATTGACATTCGCTGCTATCTCGGCTCTTCTCTCTCTTCTCGCCCCTGAGCAAGCCTCCCGCAGGCGGTCGATGAACTCGGAGGGTCCGCGGCTCAGGCAGCCGAGAAGAAGTGCTCGCGCTCGGCCATCACCGCGCAGAAGGCGCTGACGACAAGCGGGTCGAACTGGCTGCCGGCGTTTTGCTCCAGCTCGGCCATGGCCGTCTCGATGCTCATCGCCTTACGGTAAGGACGATTCGAGATCATCGCATCGAACGCGTCGCAGACGGCAATGATGCGGGCGCCGAGCGGTATCTCGTCGCCGCTCAGGTGATCAGGGTAGCCGGTTCCGTCATAGTGCTCGTGCGTCCAGCGAATGATCCGCGCGACCTTGTGCAACGCCGGGGCCGCGTGCAAGATGCGCTCGCCGATCATGGAGTGGCGCTCTACGAATTTCCGCTCCTCGGCATCAAGCGGGAAGCTCTTTTGCAGGATCGTCGTCGGAAGCGCCGTCTTGCCGACATCGTGCAGTTCGGCCACCAATCGCACCTGCTCGAGCTCCTCTAACCCGATGCCCAATCTGCGAGCAACAGCCTCCACGAGCTCGGTGAGTCCGTGCAGATGGTCACCACAATCGGGGCCGCGCTTCGCGAGCGCTGCCATCAGCACCTCGTTCGACTGAAGCGAACCGGTGGACGGCCGCAACGAGTACTTGAGTGCGTACATACGCTCGTTGGCCACCCGCATTGCATCCGAGGCTGTCCTTCCATCCTGCGGAAGCAGCGCCGTTCCGTAGCAGGGTGCGACGGCAAACCCGTCGCCTTCCTCGACCAGAGCGGACGCAATCAGGTCGGCAAGCTGGCCGATATCGTCCTCGACCATGAGTAGAACGGCGAATTCGTCGCCGTCGAGACGATAGGCGCTACCCCGCGTTGCCACAACCCGAGAGAGCTTGCTTGCCAGGCGCTTGAGCAGAGCGTCGCCGGCCGGGTAGCCGAAGGTGTCGTTGTACTCCTTGAAGCCGATGAGATCGAGCAGGACGAGTGCGACGGGACGGTCGGATGCGGCCATCAGGGATCGGTCGAGATCGGCGAGAAGCTGCGCGCGACCGGGCAAGCCGGTCAACGACTCGATTGCCGGCTGCCTTTGAGCCAGCCGGCGCCGGAGATACTCGGCTCCGGTCAGCGCACAGATCGCGGTGACGACCCCCGCGAACGCATACAGAAGCTGCGTCGTCTGACGGGGTGTCGACAGCCCATAACCGGTGGCACAGAAAGAGAGCGCTGCAACGACGTAGAGGACTAAAAGAGTCGGACGAAACAGCCTTCTGCTCATATTGCGATCATCGGTTGCCGCCCAACGCGCATAAGGTGATTAGGCTTCCCCGGAATGCGCGTACTCGTCACAGGCGGCGCCGGCTTCATCGGCTCTCATTTCGCCAAGCGCTTACTGCGCTCCGGCGACGATGTCGTCGTGCTCGACAAGCTCACCTACTCCGGCAACCCTGCCAATCTCGAGGGAACCGAAGTCGAGCTCGTCGTCGGGGATATCTGCGACCCGCGGGCGGTGGAGCGAACCGCAAAGGGATGCGAGGCGATCGTCAATTTCGCCGCCGAGACACACGTCGATCGCTCAATTCTCGGCGCCACCGACTTCGGGCGCACGGAGTTCGTCGGCACGCAGACTCTGCTCGAGCTCGTGCGAAAAACCGAGGCGCGTTACGTCCAGGTCTCCACCGACGAGGTCTACGGCGATCTCGAGACAGGCGGCTCGTCACGCGAGAGCGATCCGTTGTGCCCCTCGAGCCCTTACAGCGTCGCCAAGGCCGCGGGCGATCTCCACATCCCCGCCTACGTTCGTACCTTCGGTATTCAGGCCTGCATCACACGCGGCTCGAACACCTACGGGCCAAATCAGTATCCCGAGAAACTGATTCCGCTCTTCGCCACCAACGCGCTCGACGGTAAACCGCTCCCGCTCTACGGTGACGGCAAGCAAATCCGCGACTGGCTCTATGTCGAAGATCACTGCGCCGGGATCGAAGCCGTGCTTCGTCGCGGCCGGTCGGGCGAGATCTACAACATCGGCGGTGGCCAGGAAGTCGAGAACATCGAGGTCGCCGAGCGGATCATCGAGCTCACCGGTGCCGACCCGCTGCTACTTCAGCACGTCGATGACCGACCGGGTCACGACCGGCGCTACTCGCTCAGCTGCGAGAAGGCGACGCGGGAGCTCGGTTGGGAGCCGGTCGTCCCCTTTACAGAAGGGCTCGCACAGACGGTGGCGTGGTACGACGAGAGCCGTCCTTGGTGGGAGCCGATCAAATCGGGCGAGCACTACCAAGCCTATTACGAGCGTCAGTACGCCGATCGCCTCGGCAACGTCGAGTAGGTCTCACCGCCCGCACGGCGAAGTCGTATCTGAGGTGTATTTGAAGTTTCCGGCACGATCTCTCTCACATCGAGCCGCGCGAAGCGGATTCGCTAGCCTCGAAGCTTGATCTTATGGTTCATCGCGCTCACGCAGCTCTCGTCATAGGCGCCGCCGCACTCGCGTTGGCGCTCGTTCCTCTGAGTGCGATCGCCAGCTCTGAGCGCACTGAGACGGCATCACCGACGCTTGTCTGGTCACCGGCATCGCTGGTCATTTCGGGGCACGGCTGGGGTCACGGGGTTGGACTCAGCCAGTACGGCGCTTATGGCTACGCACAACACGGTTACACCTACGATCAGATCGTGGCTCACTACTTCCCGGGCACCGATCTGGAGCCCGCAGGCTCCAAGACGATCAGGGTTCTACTCGCAAGCGGGGCGTCGAGTCTCACCATCTCCTCATCCGCCCCGTTCTCGGTCACAGACTCGAGCGGATCTTCCTCCGGCCTCCCCGATCTCTCGGTGAAGCTGACCTCATCGCTCGAGATCGATCTCGGCGACGGGAGCGGAAAAGTCGCCCTTTCCGGGCCACTCACGTTCAAGGCCGGTACGGCACCGCTCATCTACGCAGGGCACAAATACCGAGGCAAGTTTCGCGTCATCGTCGTTGGGAGCAAGCTGCTCCTCGTCAACTACGTCGGCCTCGAGAGTTACCTGTACGGCGTCGTCCCCTGTGAGTCGCCCCACGACTGGCCGGCCGATGCGCTCGAGGCACAGGCGATAGCTTCTCGCACCTACGCGCTCACTTCGATCAAATCGAGCTCTAACTTCGACGTCTACCCGGACACGCGCAGTCAGGTCTATCTCGGTATCTCGGGCGAGTACCCGGAGTCGACCAGTGCCGTAAAAAACACCTCGGGCGAGGCCGTTTACTACAACGGCGAACTAGCGCGGACGTTCTTCTTCTCGACCTCTGGCGGACGAACGGCCGCGATCCGGGATGCCTGGCCGAAGGCCAAACGCGAGCCTTATCTGATCTCGGTGAACGATCCCTACGACAACACTTCTCCCTATCACAACTGGGGCCCCGTGACGGTCTCGTCGCTGACGCTTGCCACGCGCCTCGGCGTCAGCGGGCCGGTCTCCGATCTGACAACCAAGGCGAATGCCTCCAAGCGAGTCGCGACGGTCACGATCACCGGCGCCGGTGGTGAGACCTGGCAGGTCGCCGGCGACAGTGTCAGGCAGGCGCTCGGCCTACGCTCGACCTGGTTCAAGGTGACCGTCCTCGCGCTCCAGTATCCGAGCAAGGCTGTCTCTTCTGGGGCCAAGCTGCGGATCACAGGGCGAGCCCGGAATGCGAAATCGCCGACGCTAGAGACGCGCCCGTCGGGCGGTACCTGGCAGAAGGTCCGCGACCTCAACCCCGACTCGTCCGGCCTCTTCAAGGTGACGCTCAAACCGGTTACAACCGCCTACTATCGCCTCGTCGCCAAAAACGCAATCGGGTCGCCGGTGCGAATCAAGGTGGCTTCCGCAGGCTGAACCAACCGGTTCTTTGCGCCGTACGCTCCAGCGCAACTCCCGGCTCGCCTGCACCGCCGCCAGCGACGGGGTCACCAATCCCGCGCCGATCAACGGCAACACGCGCCGCTCCTACTCGATCGACGGCGACGGCGACTTCCGCGTGCGAGCGAAGAACTACTACAAGCGCGGCGCGCTGAAGATTTCCGGGCCGAGGCCCAGACTGGCGGTTCGCGGAAATCGTTCCACTTTCGTGACGAACGCTCCTTGACACCGGACAGTTCTTCTGACCGGTGTCTGACACCATTGCTCCGCTCTCAAGAACCGAGCTTCTTATGATTGGGCGGCGGTACGACGGGAGTATCCGCTTCAACAAACTCGCGGTAACGGTCGCGCCAACCGTCGCCACCCCCGAGCACGCCGGCAAGAAGCCGCTCATTCAGGAATCGCTGAGCCGGGTCGATGCCGACGGTCGCGCGATAACTACTCCACTTCCATGCCGACGGCTCTTGACACAGACCGGCCCGAACTGGGTTGTGTGCGACGTAACGGCAGGCGGTCAGCAGATAGGAGTCGTTGTCGATCAACTGGGCCATGAACCTGTTACGAAACAGGTGCGCACTCCGCTCGTGAATCGCGTTGAATCGCTTCGAGTAGCCGCCGTTAAGCTCCTGCATCACAGCGGAAAGGCGCGCGTCCGGAGTTATTACGATCAGGTGGTAGTGGTTGTCCATCAGGCAGTACGCAAGGCATGGAAGTCGATAACGCTCGACCGTCAGCTGGAGTCGTTCTAAA
Source organism: Actinomycetota bacterium (assembly GCA_003170995.1). Classification (GTDB taxonomy): domain Bacteria; phylum Actinomycetota; class Thermoleophilia; order Gaiellales; family Gaiellaceae; genus Fen-549. The sequence continues at coordinate 17,927 of PMXT01000075.1, forward strand.
AAGAGCTCGCGATCCTCATCGAGCCGAAAGATGGGCCTTCTATCGCTCCCTCGGGAGGCGACGTGATAGATGCTGTTCGGGAGGAATATGCGGAGAGGGCGGCCCATTTCGACAGCCTAGAGTCGGCCTCCGGCCGCGAATAGGTCTCTCTACTGGATGTCACAAACTCGTTACAGTTACGCCTTGACGCGAAGCTCCTCCTCTGAGCGGTGTCTGACACCAGTTTCTGACCGCTGCCAGGCTAGCGCCCCCCTGCCGGAGCGTACCTTCGAGCTCCGCCAGATCGTCCAGATGACTCTTACTCCGACGAACCAGACAACTGTCGATAAGAACGGGCTCTCCGCTACCGCCGTATTCGTCTGAAGCCTCAGCTGTGCACGGTTTTTCGCGATAGCTAAATCAGGCTCGCTCGCGCCTTGTGCGTGTCGACAGGCTTCCGAGCTCCGTCTCCGCAACCCGCAACAAGCACGACCAGCACCAACCCGATTCCGACGAGCGCTCTCTGCACGAGCGGGATCGTACTAGGCGAGACTCGCCGCTACTGGTTTTCGAACAGCTCTTCTTCGGGAACGTCGCGCAGGTGCCGGGCGGGATTGCCTACGACCACGGTGCGCGGCGGAACGTCCTTGGTGACCACCGCTCCCGCTCCCACGAAGGCCTCCTCGCCGATCTCGACGCCCGGGCAGAGAACCGAGCCGCCGCCGACGCGCGCGCGACGCCGGATGGTCGCGCCCTTCATCAGCTTCAGGCGCTTCTCGGTACGACCCATGAAGTTGTCGTTGGTGGTGTGCACGCAGGGTGCGATGAAGACGTCTTCCTCGATCGTCGTGTAGGCGGTGATGTAGGCGTTGGCCTGAACGCGAGTGCGATCGCCGATCGTCGTGTCGTTCTCGACCAGCGAGCCACGACCGACGACGGTGCTCGCGCCCAGGATCACGCGCTCGCGTACGCAGGCCTGGTCGCCGACAATGGCGTTCTCGCCGACCGTGGCGCCTGCAAAGACGATGGCGCCCGTCGAGATGGTCGCCCCGGCCCCGATGACCGCGGGCGGGAGAGGCTCACGCTTGGCCGTCGAGCGCTTCCCCAGCGAGGGTTGCTTGCCGACCACGGCGTTGTCGAGGATCTTGCAGCTCTCGCCGAGCACAGTGCCCGGATAGACGATGGCGCTGGCAGCGATCTCGCAGTCCTCGCCCGTCATCTCTGATCACCGGCAACGAGCGACTGCTGGAGTTGATCGAGCGTGCGGGCGACCGTGAGCCCGCTGTGGGCGACGGCGAGCGCGTCGCCTTTGCCCTCCAGCAGATCGAGGAAGGAGCGGCACTCAAGACGCAGAGGCTCGTCGTTCGGGATCTTCGGCGAGTACTTGTCGCCGGTGCGCGTCTGCCACTCGCCGTAGGTATCGGTCGGCTGTTCGGGTGCCTTGTCGTAGATGGTGATCTTGTGATCGAGCTCCATGTCGTCGAATACGACCATCTTCTCGCGCCCGACAACGGTCATTTTGCGCATCTTCTGCGGATCGAGCCAAGAGAGATGCATGTGCGCCGCCTTCCCGGAGGGGAAGCGCAGATAGCAGAAGACGACGTCCTGGACGCCTTCGGTGAGGAAGGACTGGCCGTGCGCCCAGGCCTCGCTCGGTTCCTCGCCGATCAGATAGAGGATGACCGAGAGGTCGTGAACGCCGAGCGACCAGAGCGCGTTCTCGTCGCGGCGAATCTTGCCCAGGTTCTGACGGTTCCCGTACAGGTAGAGGACCTCGCCCAGCTGGCCGGAGTCGACGATCTGCTTGAGCATCAGAACGCCGGGGTGGTAGAGAAGCAGGTGCCCGGGCATCAATACGAGATCGTTCGCCGCTGCCAGCGCGGTGATTTCCTCGGCGCCGGCAGCGTTCATCGCCATCGGCTTTTCGACGAAGACGTGCTTGCCGGCCTCGAGCGCCTGTTTGGCCAGCGGCGCATGGGTCGGTACCGGCGTGGCGATCACAACGGCGTCCAGCTCCGGGTCTTCGAGCAAGTCCTCGAAGCGGGTGGTCGCGCGAGCATTCGGATACCGCTTCGCCTGTTTCTCGAGCAGCTCGGGCGAGGCGTCGCAGACCCAACGCAGATCGGTCAGAAGATCGAAGTTGCGGGCCAGATTCGGGCCCCAATAGCCGAGACCGACGACACCTACTTTTGCGCGTTTTTCCACTACAGCTTCCAGATCTTTCCTTCGCGTGGAGCCTGGGCCTTGGTCGCGTTACGAAAATCGACTACCAGCTTGGCGCGGGAGGCAACGTCTTCGTAGTCGATCTCGGAGTGATCGGTGACAACGGCGACGCAGTCGAAGTCCTCGGGCGCGAGCTCTACCGACTTCAGCTCGAACTCGGGCAGCTCGGCCACGAACGGGTCGTGGTACGAGACGAGCGCTCCCTGCTGAAGCAAGAGCTTGATCACCTTCAGCGCCGGCGACTCGCGCATATCCGAGATGTCCTTCTTGTAGGCCACTCCGAGCACGAGTATCTTCGAGCCCCGTATCGGCTTGTGCTGCGAGTTGAGCGCCCGCGTGATCTTGCCGCGGCAGAAGTAGGGCATGCTCTCGTTGATCTTGCCGGCCAGCTCGATGAACTCGGTCGAGAAGTTGTGCTCGCGCGCCTTCCAGGTGAGGTAGAAGGGATCGATCGGGATGCAGTGACCGCCGAGCCCGGGCCCGGGCACGAACTTCATGAAGCCGAACGGCTTGCTCGCCGCGGCTTCGATGATCTCCCAAACATCCAGGCCCATGCGATCGCAGAGCTGAGCGAGCTCGTTCACGAGTGCGATGTTGACCGAGCGAAAGATGTTCTCGAGCAGCTTCGTCATCTCGGCCGACTCGGGCGAGGAAACCTCGATGACCGTGTCGACCGCACCGCGGTAGAGGTCGGCGACCTTCTTGGTCGAGATCTCATCCAGACCGCCGACGACCTTGGGCGTCGTCTTGGTGGTGAAGTCCTCGCGGCCGGGATCGACGCGCTCGGGCGAGAAGGCGAGGAAGAAGTCTTTGCCGGCCTCGAGCCCACTGCCTTGCTCGAGCAGCGGGCGCAGGCGATCACGTGTGGTGCCCGGATAGGTGGTCGATTCCAGCACCACCATCTGGCCCGGCTGTAGACGGGTCGCGATCTGCTCCACCGCCGACATCACGATCGTCAAATCGGGCTCGCGCTGTTTCGACAGTGGCGTCGGCAGCGCGATCAAAATCGCCTCGACGCCCTTCAGCTCGTCGTAGTCAGTCGTCGCCCTTACGCGCCCAGACTCGACAAGTCGACCCAAAACCGAGGACGGGACGTCTTCGATGTAGCTGTCGCCCTTGTTGATGCGTTCGACCCGCTCGGGACTGATGTCGACGAGCAGCACATCCTGACCGGCCTCGGCAAAAACCTGAGCCAGCGGGACACCGACGTAACCGGCACCGACGATTGCGATCTTTCTAGACATCTACGGCAAATACCCTACCCGCGCAGGAGACTCAAATACGGTCGATACGTACTAGATCCGTGCGATCAAAGCAGCGGCGATACGCTCGGCCGCGTGCCCATCGCCATAGAGCTTGGGCAAATTCTCCGGCATCCGGGCGATCTTCACCGCCTGCGCTATCTTCCCCGGGTCGTCGTCGACGAGCACGTTCGCTCCCAGCTCGACCGTGTCCACCCACTCCGTCGAGGGACGAGCGGTCACGCAGGGCACGCTGTACCAGTAGGCCTCTTTCTGGAGGCCGCCCGAGTCGGTAACGATCACTCGCGCCTGCGAGGCGAGCGCGGTCAGGTCGAGATAACCGAGCGGCGGCAGCGCGATCACTCGCGGACCGAGCGTTAGCCCTTCGCGCTCGAGCGCAGCTCGCGTACGCGGGTGGATCGGAAATACGACTCTATCGGGAAGCGCGTTCAAGCCCTCGACGATGCAGCCAAGGCGAGGCTGGCTCGTGTTCGCCTCGCGGTGAACGGTGGCCAGAACGAACCCGGCCGGCTTTAACGACAGGCGCTCGAGCACGTCAGAGCGCTTGCGCGCGAGCGGGCTGAAGAGCCTCGCCGCGTCTGCCATAACGTCGCCCACAACCTCCGCCTCGCCGACCACACCCTCCGCGGCGAGGATGTCCCGCGAGCGCTCATCGGGGCAGAGAAGGAGCTGCGCCAGGCGATCGACCTCGACCCGGTTTCGCTCCTCGGGCATCGCCCAGTCGCCCGAGCGCAAACCGGCCTCGACATGTGCGATCGAAACACCGGCATCACGCGCCGCGAGCGCCCCGGCCAGAGTCGAGTTCGTGTCGCCGTAAACGAGCACCCAATCGGGTTTCTCGATTTCGATCGCCGCCCCGATGCCGGGCCGCATCAGCTCTACCATCTCCTCGCGCGGCAGCGCACCCGCTTCGAGCCTGTAAGCCGGCTCGCCCAGCCCGAGCTCCTCGAAAAAGAGCTGCGAGAGCTCGCGGTCGTAGTGCTGCCCGGTGTGGAGCAGAACCTCTTCAATCCTGGCCACCTTCAGGNNGTCGTAATGCTGTCCGCTGTGGAGGAGCACCTCCTCGATTCCAGCCGCCTCGAGCGCGGCCGAGAGCGGCGCCGACTTGATGAACTGTGGCCTGTTGCCGACGACGGCGAGAATCCGCATCGATCGTCTCCTCCTGCGAGCTAGAGCGGTCAAACGCAACAGTACGTGCTTCATCCGGCGAAAGTCTGAACGACTTACACCGGTTTCTCCTCGGACGAGTCCAGCGCCTGCGGCGTAAGCTCCTCGGCTACTCCCACCCGCGTGGCGCGCTAGCGGTGATTGCGAGCGGAGTTCATGACGTTCGGAGACAGTACTCGTGGAGACCGGCAATGGCGTGCAAGCGCCGCCTCGCCGCTACAGTACGCATCCGCGGGCCGTTAGCTCAGTNNACTCTTAATCCCAAGGTCGAAGGTTCGAATCCTTCACGGCCCATCCCACTTGCTCGGCCAGACGTCGCTCTACGGAGCCGTGTGCCAACCAACACTGTCTCCTCCGGCGCCGCACGACCAACGGCGTCCGGAGAAGGCGGGAGGCGCTCAGGAACAACGTGTCTGGGTCTTACATCTAGAGAACCGGCCGGATCCTACGGCTCGGTACCGTAGCTCCTCACCACTGGAAGACACCGGTGCGAGCACCCGAGTGGTCACACCGATCTACCCTAAAACGAGCTCGTCTTGGCAAACAGTGCTACGGAAAGCCGATCACGCCTACCGGAGTCGTTCTGTACTCCATGTCGCCGTTACCGAGCTGGCCATCGAAGTTGTAACCCCATCAATTGACTGCTCCGCCGGTTAGCAGGGCGCAGGTGTGGGCGTCGCTGACATGGCTCGCATCGCTGGGATCGCTGGCATCGCTGGTGCTGATCTGGGTGACGTCTGAGAGCGTGCCCGTGCCGGCGACGTCCTCAACCTGGACCGGGGTCGAGCTGCTGTCATAGGTGCCGTTCCCGAGTTGACCTTTCCCATTGACGCCCCAGCAGACCGTGCCGGAGGAGGAAAGGGCGCAGCTGTAGAAGCTGCCGGCGCTGATCTGGGTGACGTTCGAAAGCGGGCCCGTGCCGGTGACGTCCTTGACCTGGACCGGGGTCGCGCTTTGGGTCGTCGTACCGTTCCCAAGCTGGCCGCCGCCGTTGTAACCCCAGCACTCGACCGTGTGGTCGGTTAGCAGGGCGCAGGTGTGGGAGCCGCCAGCGCTTATCTGGGTGACATTCGAGAGCGTGCCCACGCCGCCGACTCCCTTGACCGGAACCGGTGTCGAGCTTTGGCTCGTCGGACCGTCTCCTAGCTCTCCGCTGCGGTTGTCGCCCCAGCACTTGACCGTGCCAGTGGAGGAAAGGGCACAGCTGTGTAAGTCGCTGGCGCTGACCGCCGGGACGGTGGCCACAACCGCCGTCTGCGCCGAGGTCGTGTTCGCGGAGCCGTAGGAATTGGACGCAGTCACAACGACGCGGATGGTCGAGCCGAAGTCTGCACCAACAAGCGTGTAGGAGCTCGCGCTCGCTCCCGAGATGTGGGCGCAGCTCACACCGGAGCTGTTGCAGCGTCGCCACTGGTAGGAGTAGGAGGTCGGAGAGTTACTCCAGAAGCCGTTCGAGCTAGAGAGCGTTTGGCCCTGGGTGGTTGTGCCCGAGATGGTTGGAAGAGCAGTGTTTGCGGGCGGCAGGCCTGTCACGACCGCTGTCTGGCTCGAGGTAGCGCTCGCCGAGCCATATGAGTTGCTTGCTGTTACGACGACGCGGATAGTGGAGCCGACGTCTGCGAGGACGAGGGTGTAGGAGCTAGAGGTTGCGTCCGAGATGTGGGCGCAGCTCGCACCGGACGTGTTGCAGCGTCGCCACTGGTAGGAGTAGGAGGTCGGAGAGTGACTCCAGGAGCCGTTCGAGCTAGAGAGAGTCTGGCTCAGCATGGCCGCGCCGGAGATGGCTGGAAGATCGG
>PMXT01000018.1 GCA_003170995.1 Actinomycetota bacterium
GGGTCTGTTGTGGCCGGCTGACGACTGGCGGTACTGGTGGGACACGATCGAGCCGTCGGTGACCTCGTTCACGCTCACTCGCGCGGACTACCAGTCACGGCCCGAGGCCGTGTCCTGGGCGCAGCTCCGCGAAGGAGGGTTCTATTTCCAGGTGAACTGGAGCTGCGGCATCAACTACAACGACCGTCAAGCAGGCGTCACTTGCGACGGACCGGTGTCGGGGCAGGCGGACGTGGATCTCTGGTCGACGCTCGCGAAGGTGCCAGCCGGATAGGACCGGTCGAACTCCGCGACGGCGTTAGCCGGGTGCGCTGCACCGCCAAGCGGCGCCCCGAGAAACCGAGGGACATGGGGAGGAGCGCGGCGTCTGCGGCCGCCTTCGAGATCACCTGATCAGCCTGTTTCCTAGTGGCGCCGGAGCTTCCCGCGGCACTTCGAGCAACAGCCTCTTCGTGCGCGCCCGCGGCGGCGATGCTCGCGCTTTCGACCCGTCAGGAGTCGCCGAGCGATCAGGGCGATCCCGGAGAGCGCCCCGATCTGCGTCAGACGCCGGGCGCGGCGCAGCCTTCGTGACAGGATCGGCCCGAACTCGTCGAGATCCTTCTCCAACCGGGCCTGAACGGCCTCTATTTGCGCGCGGATTTGAGCCGAGTCTTGAGCCATTCGAGGTTCTCCTTACTGGTCTCGAGCGCCTGCTTCGGAAGCGGCGGAACGGCTGAGTGCAGCGAAGCGATGCCGATCAGCAGGCACGCGCCTGTGAGCAATCCGAGCAAGCCGGCGACGATGAGCTCGGCCGCCCCACCCGGGACGGCCAAGGCAACGGCCAGGATCGCCGCTGTGACGAGTGCTGCGATCAACAGGAACGCGCCGAGAGCCGCGACGACGACGAGTCCGACTCCGAGCGCGGCGCGTTTTACCTTCGAGGTGAGCTCGCTCTTCGCCAACTCGATCTCCAGCCGGACCAGCTCGCGTAGGTCAGCGGCGAATTTCTGCCCGCTTGAACCACGCTGTTTTGTCTCGCCGTTCATCTCAGTCTCGCCATACCCTAGCTCGCCTCGATCCAAGCATCCGCACTCGCGATCAGGCTCGCACGTAGCGAAGATCCTTCGCCGGCACGATCTGCTTCCCGAATGGAACCAGCGCGGCGCCGGCCATCTTGAAGGATCCGATCCCGAGCGGAATGCCGATGATCGTCAGGCAGAGGAGGATGCCGTGCACGAAGTGCGCGAGGGCGAGCCACCAGCCGGCCAGCACGAACCAGAGAACGTTGCCAAGCACACTCAGGCCTACGTGTCTCGTTTCGGCGGGGATCAGCGTCCGGCCGAACGGCCAGAGGGCGTAGCCGCCCAGCTTGAGCGACTGCTTGGCGAAGGGAAGCCCCACGATCGTGATCGCTAGTAGGACGGCGGCGATGACGTACTCGATCGCAAGACAGAAGCCGGCAAGAACGAGCCAAATGATGTTGAGGATCAGGCGCATCGGAATCGGTTGTTCGGGGGTTCCTCCGAACAATCCCACCGCCTTACTCTTGTATCAAATGTCGGTGAAAGCCTGCGTCAGCCTCAAGCGCCACGCGTCGCTAACCGATGCTCTTCGCATGGAAACCCAGTGCAGGATCTGCGGCGAGTTCTGGCCACCTGAGCAACATCTTCCGGCCCACAAGGGTGGTGGATGTCCGAGCTGCGGCGGCTCTCCGCTCTGCGACAACTGCGGTCACCCGAGGCGAAATCACCGAGGTGCCTTCTCCGATAACGGCAAGCAGCACTGCCGCGCACACCGCCATGACATCCAGAGCCTGACCATCTTCGCATGCACCGGCAGGCAGTACGTGCAGCGCTCAGACTCGTTTGCCGACGCGAAGTTTGCCGAGCCGGATCCCGGTATCAACGGGCCGATCCCGCGACTACGGCAACCAAGCGAACCGGGGGAGCCCGCATGACTTCCGCCTATCGAACTCGCCGCGTTGTGCATCCCGAAGGAACGCCAGATGTTGTGGTTGTCGATCTCCAGGGCGCTTGGCGTGTGAGCCGTGGGAAGGAAACGTACGAGGGCCTCGATCTACCGCCCCTGCTCGCGCGTATCCTGGGCGTACTCAACCCGAGTGCCGAGCTCGTGACCGTTCTTTCGACCCTCGTTCGCGCGACAGACGGTTGGGCTGTTGTTCAGCATCCCGACGATGAGCGGCTTCCTCGGAACGCGCGCATCCCGACGCTCTAGCGCTCTAGGTATTCGGGTGCGAGATCTGATCCCGTCCCGCGGCTCTCGGTGCCGTCTCGCAGCGAGACCGCGCCCAGCTACGGAATCTGAATAGAGCGCTTCGAAAGACCTAGGTAGTAACCGCTGATCGGCGTGACGGTAGCGGCGGCCTCGCCAGCGCCGAGGGTTACGAACAGCGGTGCGAAGTGCTCCGTCGTCGGGTGGGCGTAGGGGGCGGATGGGATGTCGAGGAAGCGGGTGAGCTCGCCCACGTCGCCGCGGGCTAGTGTCTCGGCTGCCCAGTGGTCGAACTCGGCCGACCAGGCCGGCGGCGGCGCGTCTGTTCTGAAGTCCTTCAGGTACGGCAGGCCGTGGGTCAGAAAGCCGCTGCCGATTACGAGCAAGCCTTCGTCTCGCAGCGGCCGCAGCCGCGCGCCG
>PMXT01000061.1 GCA_003170995.1 Actinomycetota bacterium
GATCATTATCTCGGCCTTCTTCTATTCCAAAGACTCGCTCTTCCTGAGTGGATCGAATCTCATCACCGTGATCGAGCAGATGGCGCCTCTGGCGACCCTCGCAATAGGCGTCACCTTCGTCCTCTTGATCGCCGAGATCGACCTCTCGATCGCCTACCTCAGCGCTTTGACCGGCTCCGTCTTGGTGGCTGAACTGTCCGCCCGACACGCGCACCTGTCCGGCCTCATCGCGATACCGATAGCCGTGGCCGCGGGAGCTCTCTTCGGCATGGTGCAGGGCATGTCGGTGGCCTACCTGCGCGTACCGTCGTTCGTCGTAACCCTGGCGGGACTACTGGTGGCGGAAGGCATTGTCCTCAAGACGATCGGCTCGGTCCCCATCTATCTCAACGACAAATGGATCCTCGACCTCGAGCTGTACACGTTCACGCGAGACTTGAGCTGGGTCATAGCCGCCATCGTCAGCGTCCTCTACGCGCTCGCCGTGGTGAACGCGCTGTTCGGAAGGTACAGGCATAAGGCCGCGACCGGAAGCCTGTGGTTTGTCTTGCTCAAGGTCGCCGCCGTATCCGGGGCCATGTTCGGCGTGGTGGCCTGGGTGAATCGTGCCCGAGGAGGCAGGGGTCTTCCGCTGGCCCTGGTCATCGTGCTGGTGCTGATCGCGTTCTGGACGTTCATCGCGAACCGCACTACCTTCGGCCGGCACGTGTACGCGGTCGGCGGTAACGCCGAGGCAGCCCGTCGGGCGGGCATCAACGTCGCCCGGATCAAGATCCTGGTCTTCATGATCTCGGGCGTGATGGCCACGATCAGCGGCGCGATGGACGCCTCACGCCACGTCTCCGCCTATCCGCTCGCGGGCTCCGATCCACTTCTGATGTATGCGATCGCGGCGGCAGTGATCGGAGGCACGAGCCTCTTCGGTGGTCGTGGCCAGGTGAAGGGCGCGCTGCTCGGTGCTCTGGTCATCATGATGATCGACAATGGTTGCAATCTGCTCGGTTACAGCTCCTCGACGAGGTTCATCGCGACTGCACTCATTCTTCTGGCGGCCGTGACGCTGGACACCGTCGCGCGCAGGCGCCAGGCGGCCGCCGGGCGCTGAGCCCGCGCCGGCTGCGGACGAAGCGCTGGACATGTCCGTTGCGGAAGCACCCGCTGCACGCCGGCCGACTACGACTGGCACCGACCCCGTGAGCGCGACTAGGCTCGTCCTAGCACTCTCCTGTTTCGCCCCTCGATCGCTGGAGGAAACGTGAGCACGAACCTGCAGGGAAAGGTCGCCTTCATCACGGGTGCCAGCCGCGGCATCGGCGCCGCCGTCGCCCGCGCTCTCTCGAAAGAAGGCGTGAAGCTCGCGCTGGCCTCACGCTCGGGCGCCGATCTCGGGCTTGCGGACGCGCTCGGACTGGTCTGCGATGTGCGCGATCGGGAGCAGATCGAGCGAGCGGTGGCCGCCACGGCCGAGCGCTTCGGTCGCCTCGACATCTGCATCGCCAACGCCGGTGTCGGCTCCTATCACCCTCTCGCCGAGACGCCGCTCGAGCACATCGAGGAGATGATCGACATCAATCTCAAGGGCACGATCTACGCTTACCGCGCCGCCATCCCGCACCTGATCGCAGGCGGCGAGGGCGATTTGGTCACGATCGCCTCCGAAGCGGGCCGGCGCGGGCTACCGGGCGAGGCCGTCTACTGCGCCTCCAAGTTCGGTCAGGTCGGGCTGACCCGCGCGCTCGATCACGAGTTGAGAGAGAAGAACGTTCGCTGCACAAACGTCTGCCCGGGCGGAGTGGCGACCGACTTCGCGCTCGCCGAGAGCTACGGGCGTACGCCCGACGTTCTGCCCGGGATGATGTCTGCCGAGGACGTGGCCGAGGTCGTTCTCTTCGTCCTCACCAGGCCGCGCAACCAGCGCATCCTGGAGACTGCATTCAGACCGATGAAGGAGTCGTCGTGGGGATAGAACCCGTCAAGCTCGGCATCGTCTCGACAGCCGATATCAACCGGCTCGTCATCCCGCCGGCCAAGGTCTCGTCGCTGATCGAGCCGATCGCCGTCGCCAGCCGGGATGAGAAGCGGGCAAGTGACTACGCCCGCCAGTGGGAGATCGAGCGCGCCTTCGGCTCCTACGACGCCCTGCTCGCCGATCCCGACATCGAGGCGGTCTACATCTCGCTGCCCAACCACGAGCACGTGCCCTGGACCTTGCGCGCGCTCGAGGCCGGTAAGCACGTCCTCTGCGAGAAGCCGCTCACGCGTCACCCCGCCGAGATCGGGGCGGTCTGGGACCTGGCGGAGTCGCGCGGCTTGCAGGTGGCCGAGGCCTTCATGTGGCGCCACAACCCGCAGACCAAGCGCTTCGTCGAACTGGTGCGCGAGGGCGCGATCGGTGAGCTCCAGTTCGTGCGCTCACTCTTCTCCGGCTCCATGGGCGATCGAGAAACGAACGTGCGTATGAAGCCCGAGTGCGAGGGAGGCTCGCTGATGGATATCGGCACCTACTGCGTCAACGGCGCCCGCCTGTTGGCCGGGGAGCCCGAGTCGGTCTACGGTGAGCAGGTGCTCGGAGGCGAGGGAGTGGATGTGCGCTTCAGCGGCCTGCTGCGCTTCGAAAGCGGCGTGCGCGCTTTCTTCTACTCCTCCTTCGAGACGCCCCTGCGCAGGGAGCTGGAGGCGATCGGTAGCGAGGGCGTCTTGCGCCTGCACGATCCCTGGAATGCCTGGCGCGGCGGCATCGAGCTGCAGCGCGAGGAGGAGCGAGAAAGCGAGCTGATCGAGGTCGAGAAGGCCGACTCCTACCTGCTCGAGCTGGAGGACTTCGCCCGCGCGATCCGCGGCGAGAAAGAGTCACTGCTCGGTCGCGCCGATGCGCTCGGCCAGGCGCGGGCGCTGTCCGCCCTCTATCTCTCCGCCGAGGAAGGAAGGCCGATCGAGCTGGCGGAGCTCGATCGGGAGGTCTAGTCGAGCGATCGGCAGCGTCGCTTTTCGCGCAACTTTGCCGAGGTTTTGTTTATCCGCCCTCGCGAGCCGATCCTGTGCGATTCGCCGTCTCGTCAAGCCGAATCGGCCATTCGAGCTATGGCGAAGGTAGGCTGCGTGTGGCAAACTCGCCGTCCTACACGCAATCAGAAGAGGCAGAAGTGACCTGGTCGGAAGATGAAGGCGCAGCCCGAGCCGAAGAGCAGTCAAAGGGCCAGGATTTCAATCTGCTCGCCTCTGAGCAGGCGAAGGTTCTGATCGAGGCCGGCAAGACCGCCGGCGCGCTGCGAACGGAGGACATCGCCTCCGCGCTCGACGAGCTCGAGCTCGATACCGAGCAGCTCGACGAGTTCTACAACGCCCTCGACGAGCTTCAGATCGAGGTCGTGGACGGTGGAGGCCCAGTCGTGCCGGTCGTGATCGAGGAGCCCTGGCGCGAACTGACGACCGACTCGCTGCAGCTCTTTCTCAAGGAGATTGGCCGCATCAACCTGCTGACGCCGGCTCAGGAGGTGGAGCTGGCCAAGAGGATAGAGCGCGGCGACCATGTCGCCAAGCAGCAGATGGTCGAGGCCAACCTGCGCCTCGTTGTCTCGATCGCCAAGCGCTACCGAAACCAGGGCCTGCCCTTCCTTGATCTGATTCAGGAAGGCACGATCGGGCTGGTGCGCGCGGCCGAGAAGTTCGACTACCGAAAAGGCTTCAAGTTCTCGACCTATGCAACCTGGTGGATCCGTCAGGCTGTCGCTCGGGCGCTCGCCGACAAGGGACGCACGATCCGCATGCCGGTGCACGTGGTCGAGAAGCTGAACCGGATCATGCGCGCCGAGCGCAAGCTTCAAGCCCAGAACGGTCGCCTGCCCACGAGCGAGGAGCTATCGCGCGAGCTTGACCTGCCGATCGACGAGATCGACCAGATTCTGCGCGCCGCTCAGACGCCGGTCTCGCTCGAGAAGCCGGTCGGCGACGAGGAGGAGTCGGAGTTCGGTCACTTCATTCCCGATTCCTCGACGCCGCTGCCCGATGAGGCGGCCGAGTTAAGCATGCGCCGCGAGACGCTTCAGCGCCTGCTGCAGTGCCTCTCCTATCGAGAGCGCCGCGTGCTCGAGCTGCGCTACGGCCTCGGCGGCGAGCATCCGCGTACGCTCGACGAGGTTGGCAGCGCCTTCAACGTCACCCGCGAGCGAATCCGTCAGATCGAGAACCAGAGCCTGAAGAAGCTGCGCGCAATGGCCGAGACGCTGCGGCTGCGCGAAGTCGCCTGAGCGCGGCCAGGCGGTTGAATGCTTCATTTGAAACGTGCTCTATGAGCCGCAGGCGACCGTGTTCGAAGCGATGAAGGCTGCCGCCTTGCCGGCGCCGAGCGCGACCGCTGCGACCTTGCCCGACTCGATCTCGAACCAGAGCTTGGTTCCGAGCCGGTAGGCGTACTCGCTTCCAGAGAGGTTCACCTTCACTGCCGACTTGTAGCGGCTCTTGACGGTCGTAGCCTTCGAGCACGGGCCCACGCCCTTGGCCGTCTTGAAGCTCGCGCCGGAGGTGACTATGTAGCGGCCGGAGTTCTTGCCCGTCTTGAAGTAGACGGCGACGTGCCCCGGATAATTGAGGCGGGTGAGCTCACCCTCGAGATTGTCGGTGCTGGCCGGCTTTCCGTAGGCGGCCTTGTAGGCGGCGCGCGTCTGGCCGAGCTTCCCCTTTCCGATTGACTTTTGGGTGATCAGATGCGAGCCGCCGGCCAGCGCTACCGAAGCGACGGCGAGGGCGGCAATGGAAATGGCGGCTATCAGACGCATGACCTCACCTTTTTTAGATTTCGCGCCGGCGGCCAAAGCGACCGCCGGCCTGAGAAGTTGCCAGGTTTGTTCCCCGTAGCCTGAATATTCGCAACATTCGCTCGACCGGCGCGCTAGTAGACTCGCTGGCGTGAGCGGAGAGATGCTGGTAGAGCTGGCGGAATGGATCGCTATCCCGAGTGTTAGCGCCGATCCCGCCCGTGCCGCCGACGTCGATCATGCCGGCGACTGGCTGGTCGCCAAGATCAGGGCAGCGGGCGGTGAGGCCGAGAGAATCGACTGGCAGGGGCAACCGCTCGTTCTCGGCGAGATCGCCGCCTCCGGCGGGCGCGAGGCGCCCACCGTGCTCTGCTACGGGCACTTCGATGTTCAGGCGGTCGATCCGCTCGAGCTCTGGGAGTCGGAGCCCTTCTCGCTCGTCGAGCGTGAAGGCTGGCTCTACGGGCGCGGTACCGCCGACGACAAGGGGCAACTCTTGATGCTGCTCGAGGCGGCGCGGTCGCTCGCCCGCGAGAATGCATTACTGGTCAACGTTCGTTTCGCCTGTGACGGTGAGGAGGAGGTTGGCGGGGGCTCGATCGCCGACTTCCTGGCCACCGACGAGCGTGGCGCGGACGCCTGCCTGATCTTCGACATGTCGATGATCGAGCGTGATGTTCCCGCCTTCACGCTCGCCACGCGCGGTCTCGCGTACTTTCACCTCGAGCTCACAAGCGGCGAGCGCGACCTCCACTCGGGCGTCTATGGCGGCGCCGCACTGAACGCTCTACACGCTCTGGCAGGCACCCTGACGGCCGTCCTCGCGAAAAACGGAGGCCTCCCCGAGCAGCTCATGGCCGGAGTGGTTCCGCCCAGCACCGAGGAGTTGGCGGCCATCTCGGCGCTACCGGCAGGTGAGCGCGTACTAGCCGAGCAGGGCGCCCGGCCTGCCGACGAGAGTGCTGCGACGGAGTTCTACCTGCGCACCTGCGCCTGGCCGGCGCTTGACGTCAACGGGATCGAGGGCGGCTCGCCGCGATTGCAAAAGACGGTGCTGCCGGTTCGCGCCGAGGCTAATCTCTCGATCAGGCTCGCTCCGGGCCAAGATGTGGATGTCATTGCGTCGGCGCTCGAGCGGCTTCTGCGCGACGCAGCTCCTGTCGGTACCGGGCTGAGCGTGAAGCTTCTCTCCTCGAGCGCGCCGGGGCTCGTCGATCAGAACGCGCCCGCGATCCAGCTTGCCCTGGCGGCGTTCGAGCGCTCCTTCGGCCGCCGTCCGCTGCTCGTGCGCTCAGGCGGCACGATGCCGATCATGCCCGCGCTCCAGGCGAAGGGCATTCCGGCGATCGTGACGGGCTTCGATCTCCCGGAAGGGAATATCCACTCGCCCAACGAGCGCCTCTGGGCGGGCTACGTCGAGCCCGGCATCGCGGCCGCCAAAGCAATCCTGACTGCGCTTGGAGATCTCTAGGCCGTGGCCTCGACGGTTGCGTGGTGGTGCCCGCAACCGAGCCAGCTATGCCCGAACTTGCTCATCTCGTGGATGATCGACAGCAGCCCGCTTCCCTTCTCGGTCAGCGAGTACTCGACCCGCGGCGGCGATTCCGGATAGCTCTCTCGCTCCAAGAAGCCCTCGCGCTCGAGCGTGCGCAGGCGCTCGGACAGTGTGCGTGGACTGATCCCCGGACAGGCGCGCTCGAGCTCGCAGAAGCGCCGGGCGCCCTCGGAGAGGTCGTGAACGATCAGCGCCGTCCACTTGGCGCCGATGATCTCGGCGGTTGCCGCCACGCCGCAGCAGTCGGTGGCATGAACGTCCGAAAGAGTCCGCATAGAGGGGATTCTACACTAAAACTATCCCTTTTATAGTGACACCGGCAGCCGACTCGCCGGGTAGTCCGAAGCGGGTGCGGGGTTGGCTCGGGTAAGTCCCATTTACACCCCGCTTGGCAACCCTAGAGTCCTTGGTAAGAGGCCTCAGTCAGGTTAATGAGCGTGCGCAGCGAAGAGCCGGCATCGAGCAACTCGATCCAACCTATCCCTCGAATGAGGGATAGCCGGTACCGCGTTCGGTTGGCTTGACGCTGCGTCACGTAGGCGTGAGACTTCCCACCATGATCGATCACGTAATCATCGGTGTGACGGATGTCGCGTCGGCGAAGAAGTTCTACAAGGCGGCGCTCGCGCCGCTCGGCTACACGCTCGGCTTCGAGGGCGAGTGGGGTGCGGGCTTCAAGAACGCCCAGGGCGATCCCGATCTCTGGATCCGCCCGGAGAAGGCGGTCACTCCCGTGCACGTTGCCTTCCACGCCGAAGACCGCGCTCTGGTGAGTGCGTTCTACGAGGCGGCTATTGCAGCGGGTGGCAAGGACAACGGGGCTCCGGGGCTACGCCCTCATTACCACGAGAACTACTTCGGCGCTTTCGTCTTGGACGCCGACGGCCACAACATCGAGGCCGTCTGTCACAAGCCCACGGGCTGATCCGACGCCTTCTCGATCGGGGCTGAGCTCGATCGCGGCGGAACTCGTCAGCGGCGTTGACGCCTATGCGATCGAGCATGGCGCGATCCTGTCGAGGAGGACGATTCCTTTTTAGGGAGAAAAGACTCCTCCACGGGGGAGCGGCAAGCTGTGGCGAGCCTTCGCCTCCGCTCCGACCAGCCGAAAAACAGGGGGAGTTCGAGCTTTGCGAGAGGCCCGTAAACATACTGCGTGTAAATGTGGACTGCGTTGGCAGTCCTCAGCAATTCCGAAGGTCCGCCGATGAGCGCCATGCTTGGCTCCTCGCGCCGCGACGCTCGAGCGCGTCTTCGTCTCGAGAGCGGCGAGATCATGCTCGTCGAGCGGGGGGCGTTCAGGTATCGGGTAGCGCGCCTCCTCGTGCGGCTCGAAAAGCGCTTCAGTCCGCCTGAGTTGCGCCGGTAACCTCTCGTACTCCTTGGGCGGCGACGGCGGAGCCCGGCGTCCTCAACTGCCCGATCGAGAGGTCTTCGTTCCGCTTGGCGCTATACGGCGGGGGCGGCCCGAACGTGGTGCTGTAGCAAACGTTTCTCGGCGGCCATACGCCGTGTCCTCGAATCGACACAGTACCGACACACTGAGGTGCGTTTCTCAACCACTCGGGACGGTACTGTGGAACGACCCCGCGGGCGGGTGGCTTGG
>PMXT01000058.1 GCA_003170995.1 Actinomycetota bacterium
TCGCACGCCTCGGTCGTCGCCCGCGGTCTGGGCATCCCCTGCGTTGCCGGCTGCGAGGCGCTCGTGCTCGACCTCGACGCCAAGACGGCGAGTATGAACGGCAAGTCGTTCGCCGAGGGCGACATCGTCACGATCGACGGCGGTAACGGCAGCGTCATCCTCGGCGCCGTGCCGCTGGTTCCACCCTCGATCAACGATGACTTCCGCGTCATCTTGGAGTGGGCCGACACCTTCCGCCGCCTCGGCGTGCGTGCCAACGGCGACACCCCCGACGATGCAACCAAGGCGCGCGAGTTCGGCGCCGAGGGCATCGNNTCTGCCGCACCGAGCACATGTTCATGGCCGCCGAGCGGCTCCCAGTTGTTCAGGAGATGATCCTGGCCACGACCACCGAGGCTCGCAAGGTCGCGCTCGACAAGCTGCTGCCGATGCAGCAGTCCGACTTCGAGGGCATCTTCGAGGCGATGGAGGGCTTGCCGGTCACTATCCGACTGCTTGACCCGCCGCTGCACGAGTTCCTGCCTAAGCTGGAGGAGACCGATGACCCGATTGTCCGTGAGCGGATCGTGGCGCTGCACGAATTCAATCCGATGCTCGGCACTCGCGGCTGCCGTCTCGGCATCCTCTACCCGGAGATCTACGAGATGCAGGTGCGGGCGATCGTGCGGGCCTCCAAGGCCGTCGAGAAGCGCACTGGCAAGCGGCCGCAGGCCGAGATCATGCACCCGCTGATCGGCTTTGCCGAAGAGCTCAAGCGCATGCGAGAGCTGACGGAGAAGGTCATCGCCGAGGAAGAGGCCGGCGAGTTCCCAATCGGCACCATGATCGAGCTGCCGCGGGCCTGCGTGCGTGCAGACGAGATCGCCGAGTACGCCGACTTCTTCTCCTTCGGCACCAACGACCTGACGCAGACAACGATGGGTATCTCCCGCGACGACGCCGAGGGCAAGTTCCTCGCCAAGTACGTCGAGGACGGCGTCATCCCGCAGAACCCGTTTGCGTCGCTCGATCAGACAGGTGTCGGAGACCTGATGAAGCTGGGCCTGAAGCGCGGCCGGAGCGTTAAGGAGAACCTCAAGGCCGGTATCTGTGGCGAGCACGGTGGCGACCCTGTCTCGGTGACCTTCTGCCACGGAATCGGCCTGAACTACGTGTCCTGCTCACCCTTCCGCGTCCCACTCGCTCGTCTGGCCGCGGCCCAGGCGGCCCTCAACGAGGTGGCGTTGGCTAGTGCGGAGGGACGCTCGATTCGCGAGGCGACAGCACTAGCGTTTGAGTAGCACGATCTGAGTACCGCTGGTGGAAGGAGGGGCGCCGTCTACTGAACGGCGCCCCTTCGCTAACTCTCGAGCTACCGCGATCATTTGGCCGAGCCACGCGGTCTCCGACGAGCTTCAACTATCACACCGGGTTTCTTTTGCTCTATCATCCTAGGTCGGGATCGGCGAGTGTGGCGAGCGAAAGGAGCAAGACGGTGGGCGAAATCGTGCTAAACGGGGTTACGAAGGTCTTCCCGAACGGCGTTAGTGCCGTCGACGATATCTCGCTCACAATCGACGACGGAGAGTTCATGGTCCTCGTCGGGCCCTCGGGTTGCGGAAAGACGACGCTGCTACGAATGATCGCCGGACTAGAGGAAGTCACCGAGGGGATGATCTCGATCGCCGGCAAAGACGTCACCGACGTCGCTCCGCGAAACCGCGACATCGCGATGATCTTCCAGAACTATGCGCTCTACCCGCACATGAACGTGCGCAAGAACCTCGGCTACAGCTTGAGGGTGCACAGGATGCGGAAGAAGGAGATCGAGCGGCGCGTGAACGAGGTCGCGAAAATGATCGGTCTCGCAGACCTTCTCGATCGCCGGCCAGTGGCGCTCTCCGGAGGTCAGCGCCAGCGCGTGGCGATGGGCCGAGCGATCATCCGCGAGCCGGCTGCGTTCCTGATGGACGAGCCGCTCTCCAACCTTGACGCGAAGCTCCGCGTCGGCATGCGTGCCTCGCTTGCCCAGCTGCACGAGCGGTTGAAGGTGACGACGGTGTACGTCACGCACGACCAGGTCGAAGCAATGACGCTCGGCCACCGCGTAGCCGTGATGCGGGACGGCGTGATCCTCCAGGTCGACACCCCGCAGATGCTCTATAGCGAGCCGATCAACCTCTTTGTCGCCGCCTTCATTGGCTCGCCCGCGATGAACCTCGTCGAGGCCGAGATCGAGGGCGATACGGTTAAGTTCGCAGGGAATACGCTGCAGCTTAACCCGGCTCGCAGACCTGCCATCGGCAAGAGCGGTCAGGTGATTCTAGGCATCCGTCCAGAGAGCTTCGAGGATACGGCGGTCGCCGACCCGAGCCTACCGACGATCGAGGTCCAGGCGACAGTGTTCGAAGAGCTCGGCTCCGACAAGCACGTGATCTTCACGATCGACGCTCCACGCGTCGACGCCGAGGAGCTCCGGGCTGCAGCCGATCACGAGGAAGACGTCTTGATCACCGACGATCGCGCGGTTTGGAACGCGCGCGTCGACTCGAAGATGAAGATAAAGGCCGGCGAGAAGGTGCGACTCGCGGTCGATTCGTCGCAGTTCTACTTCTTCGACCCCGATACCAACCTGAGCCTCACAGCCGGCGGCCAGGTGGCTTCGGTCGCCTAGCTGTTCATCCCCACCGTTCGGCTGCGATAGGTAGTAGGGATACGTCTTTGGGCGGCAGCGATCCCGCACCGGATGTACGCCGCGACGCTGTTTCGAGCGGTTGCCGGTGATGCTGCACGTACTCGGTCTCGCCGAGTTTTGCGGCTGGGGCACCATACGCGGCTGCGGTTGAGGTCCGGGCGAACACGGGAGGGCGCCCGAGCTCGCGAACACCGGCGTCTTCGAGGCTGATGTCCTTGCCGCGCCGGGCAACGACTGCCTCGATGTCCTCGACGGTGCGCGGGATTGGCCTGACCCCCGTTCCATCTCCAGCCGCCGGGAATTCGTGACCCGGCGCGGATCATCGACAGAGGTATTCTCGAGTGGAGTAGCGGCGACTGGGAGGGGGCTCCGATCTCCGACCTCGTGCCCTGCGAGTAGCACGTCGGATGTTCGCGCCCGAAGGGACTTTCGGGGCAATCAACCCGCACCTCCGGCCGCTGCGTGTGCCTGGTGTGACGGCGTCGTGCTGCTCTCGACCGTGACGTTCTCCAGTGACCGGAGGGGGCTCGACGTTGCATACCTCTTCGCGCCCCACCGCGCATACGAAGGAACCAGAGGCGCTCGCCCGCCTGATCCGACGCAGATCCTCCACCAAATAGGCCTCGCGGTCATCCGCGATGTTGTCAAAAACGGCTCATAGTGCCAAAACACGAGAGAAGTGCAGGCTGGTTTCTAATCAACTTCTTAAGTTGCTTCGTTCAGAGGTTGGTAGACTTCCACCCAAGCGGTCGCTACGCTTGGCCGCTTCATGGATACGATTCAGCGGTAACTATGGTTGGGTGGACGGATGATCAACTCGGGACGATTACCGATACTTGGCTTCGCCCGTACGGCCTCCCGGCCTCCGATAGAAGGAAGGATCTGTGATCTCATGAGTAAAGGTATTACCCGGAAGACCCTCTTCTTCGGGCTCATCGTGACATTCGCCCTCGTCGCCGCATTCGGTGCGACTACGGCGTCNNGCGCATAAGAAGGTCACCATTACAGTCAACGGGCTTCCGATAAAGACGGATACGACTAACCGCAACATCTACATGCGGAACGTAGGCGATTTCGAGAACAAGTACCCGTGGATCACCGTAAAGCCCAAAGAGGGCTTGATGGATCCTCCGACCTTCGAGTCGAAGATTGCTGCCGGGACTCTTGAGAACGTCTTCTATGTCTACTTCACCGATCCCGCGACGGTCATCCCACGGCACGTGGCCGTAGACCTCACGAAGTATGTAAAGAAAGACAAGATCGTGAAGCAGATGAACCCGCAATTGCTGAAGATCTTCAAAAACTCCAAGGGCCACCTATTCGGTATTCCTTGGAAGAACTACACTCTCGGGTTGCTCTACAGTCGGACGCTCTTCACGGCGGCCGGTCTCAACCCGAACAAGCCACCTACAACGTGGGACGCAGTACGTGCAGACGCCAAGAAGATTGCTGCGCTCGGTGGCGGCAAAATCGGTTACGGCGAATACAGCGCGTACAACACCGGCGGCTGGCACTTTACGGCCGAGATGTTCTCACGCGGTGGCCGTACAGTCACAAAGAACAAGGCGTCGTTCAACAACGCAAAGGGCACGGCGATTCTGAGCATGCTCAAGGCCATGCGTTGGACAGACAACTCCGTGGGCACGACGCAGCTGCTCGGGTGGTCCGACCTTCTCAACGAGATGGCCGCCGGAACACTCGGTATGCAGGTTGGGGCCTTGGACAACATCACTTGGATGGCTAACTCAGCCTCTGCGAATATCAATCACTACGGCTTCGGCGTCATCCCAGGAACAGCGGCATCGAACAAGAAGGGCAAGGGCACCCTGGCCGGCGGTGACGGTTGGATGATCTACAAGAAGAGCAGCGCGGCACAGGTCCAAGCCGGTCTTCTTTGGATTGAGTTCGCGTTCGACAACCCGANNCAGATGACGTCGCTGCACGCGACGGCGGCGGTACGGTTGGTCTACCGGAGCCGAACATCTGGAAAACTGGGAGTGCGGCGGAGAAGAAGTTCCTCGCCATGAACAAGAAGTACAGGAACGTTCCGACCCAGTACTACACCCCCTTCGTAAAAGGCATGAAGGGTGTTCAGATGGTGCCAGAGACCGTGAAAGCACAAGATATCTATGCGGTTCTCGACACACCTATGGCACAAGTTCTCACGAACTCGGGTGCGAACGTAGCCAGTCTGCTCTCGGCTGCGACGACGGCTGTCAACGGAATTCTGGCGGCTGCTTAGTTAACACGTTCTAGGTTAAAGCCAAGGGTCGCCGTTCAAAACCGGCGGCCCTTGGCATTTACTCTGCTCAACACCCACAGGAAGGTTCCGGCATGGTCGTACCGGCAGTGAGCACTGGAGTTAGTGCGTTTCGATGGGGGCGCATACGTCGTAGGATCGCAGACAACTTCATGGCCTATCTGTTCATGGCGGCCGCGATCGCTTGTTTTGCTTTCTTCTCGTGGTACCCGCTTTACTACGGGTTCCAGCTCGCCTTCCAACAAAACAACTTCATCGACCCTGCGAAGTGGGTCGGTTTCGCCAATTACCGACATGTCATTGCGGATCCGAACTTCAAGAGGGCGTGGACGAACACGATTAGGTTCAGCGTTTTTGCCCTTCTCCTCGGTGCTGCGGTACCGTTCTTTACCGCGCTCCTACTGAACGAACTTCGTCATTTCAAGGGCTATCTTCGCGTCGCTGTCTACACGCCGGTCATGTTGCCACCGGTCGTCGTATGCCTGCTCTGGAGGTACTTCTACACCCCCAGTGGCGGACCATTCAACTTCCTCCTGCACGCGGCGCATTTGCCGACCTCTCAATGGGTGCAGTCAGCCGATGCGAACATGGTTATGCTGTCGCTGGTGTTCTGCGCAACCTGGGGGAATATGGGAGCCGCAACTATCATCTACCTTGCGGCGCTTCGGGGGATCCCCGGGGAGATCTACGAGGCATCCGAGATAGACGGTGCCGGTTTCTGGCGCAGGCTGCGCGACGTAACACTGCCGCACATGCGGTTCATCGTGTTGGTTATGGTGTTGCTACAGATCATTGCGACGATGCAGGTCTTCACCGAGCCATTTGTCTTAGGCGGAGGACCAACGAACGAAATGTCGATGACGTTGATGACAATGATCTATCAAGTCGCTTTCGTTACTCCTCGTAACTTTGGATACGCTGCCGCGCTAAGCACTATGCTCTTTACCGTGCTTCTAGCTTTTTCGGCCCTCTACCTCTTTGTTACACGAACAAGGGACTAACCGACCATGACAGTACTTCCAGACGAAACTGCCGAGAGGTGGC
Source organism: Actinomycetota bacterium (assembly GCA_003170995.1). Taxonomy (GTDB): domain Bacteria; phylum Actinomycetota; class Thermoleophilia; order Gaiellales; family Gaiellaceae; genus Fen-549. The sequence goes on from PMXT01000058.1 coordinate 5,979, forward strand.
GCTTTCTAGCCGCTGTGACAGAACCTCTCCTTCGCCGAAAAAAGGGTTGGCGACGCAAGAAAGACGAACCCAACGCGTCGCGCACTCTCGTTTCCGACTTAGACGTTAAGCGCTCGCGATACATCTACTACGCCGTTCTAAGCCTCGTCGTGATCGTCTTCACGGTCGTGTTTGTCTCGCCGTACTATTGGATGATTATTTCGGGTGTCAAGTCGTCGCAAGAGATCGTTAATCCCACACCGTCCGTTTTCCCCCATCATTTTCATTGGGGCACGTACTACCATACGTGGGGTGATCTAAGTCTCGGCACCTACTTCAAGAACACCGTTATCTATGCGGTGGGAGGATGGTTAATCAAACTGGTCGTAGATGTCTTGTTCGCTTACGCAATCTCGAAACTAAGGCCTGTATTTGGCAAGGTGGTTTTCGGAATGGTCGTGGCGACTCTCATGTTGCCCGCAACTGCGCTCGTAATCCCCGCCTTTAGAGTCGTCGCCGATGTTCCTATCTTTCACGTTAGCCTTATCAATACACCTTGGGCGCTTTGGCTTCCCGGCGCCGCTGACGCGGTAACGATCTATCTGCTTAAGCGATTCTTCGATCAACTCCCAGACGAACTTCTCGACGCGGCGAAGATCGATGGAGCAGGCCGGCTGCGCATCCTTTGGAACATCGTGCTACCGCTCTCCCGCCCGGTCATCGCTGTCGTCTCGATCCTCACGATCATCGGCATTTGGAAGGACTTTCTCTGGCCTCTGCTTGTTCTCCAGAGCTCTGATAAGTGGTCGTTGAGTGTCGCGCTCGTGCAAATGAGGTATATAGCGACGGTGCCGCAGAACGAACTGATGGCAGCACTCGTGCTCTCGAGCCTACCGATGTACGTGATCTTTCTGTTCTTCCAGAAGCAAATCCTTGGCGGCTTGACAGCCGGCGCAATCAAGGGATGAAGCCGCGTAACATCGGCTCATCACAACGAACGCTACGCTGGGTTCTAGCGAGAGAAAACAAGACACACGCGAGTTAGGGAGTTTCTTCCCGAGTGACGACTCGCGGCTCTGGTGGCGGAGCGCGGCTATCTACCAGGTCTATATCCGGAGCTTCGGCGACGGAAATGGCGACGGCGTCGGCGATCTCGCCGGCGTTCGTGCACGGCTCGGTTACTTGTACGAGTTAGGCATCGACGCGATCTGGTTCAACCCGTGGTATCCCTCACCGATGGCCGATGGGGGCTACGACGTTACTGACTACCGCGACATCGACCCGCTCTTCGGCACGCTCGAAGAAGCCGAAGAGCTGATCGCTGAGGCGAATCGGCTCGGTATCCGCGTAATCATCGACATAGTTCCCAACCACTGCTCGGACAAGCACGCGTGGTTTCGGGCGGCGCTCGCGGCGAAACCCGGCTCAACAGAGCGGGAGCGCTTTTGGTTTCGTCCCGGCCGGGGTGCAAACGGGGAAGATCCTCCAAACGAGTGGCGCTCGTTTTTCGGCGGCAGTGCTTGGACGCGTACGACTAATCCGGACGGTAGTCCCGGCGATTGGTATCTGCACCTTTTTGCGTCTGGGCAACCCGACCTAAATTGGAGCAATTTAGAGGTGCGACGTGAGCACGAGGACGTGCTGCGCTTTTGGTTTGACCGCGGTGTCGCCGGTGCGCGGATCGACTCGGCAACGTTGCTCTTCAAGGACGCGGCGCTGCCCGACTTCGACCCCGAGCATGCGCTGGTTCCGCATCCCTACATCGATCGTGACGAGCTGCACGAGCTGTACCGCGAGTGGCGCGCGATCGCCGACAGCTATCCCGGATCGCGGATCTTAGTCGGCGAGATCTGGCTTCCCGACCGCGACCGCTTCGCGCGCTACCTTCGCCCGGACGAGCTGCATACGGCGTTCGACTTCGAGTTCCTCGCCTGCCCTTGGGAAGCTGCGCGCTTGCGCGCGGTGATCGACGCCACGCTCGCTGCGCATGACCCCGTAGGCGCGTCTCCGACCTGGGTGCTCTCAAACCACGACGTAACGCGCGACGTGACCCGCTACGGGCGAGCAGAGACGGGTCTTGGTTCCGAGGAGGAGACGTGCAGCATTCGGACTGTCGACCTTATGCGAGGCACTCGCCGTGCACGAGCAGCGGCTCTACTGACGCAAGCGCTTCCGGGCGCTGTCTGCATCTATCAGGGAGAGGAGCTCGGCCTCTCCGAAGTCGAGGACCTTCCGGAGAATGTCCTTCAGGATCCGGTCTTCTTTCGCTCCGGCGGAACGAATCCGGGCCGCGACGGCTGCCGGGTGCCGCTTCCGTGGGAGGGCGATGCACCGCCATTCGGCTTTAGTGACGGTAACGCCAGCGCTCCACCCTGGTTGCCTCAGCCGGCTTCCTGGAGAAACTTCACGGCCGCCTTCCAGGTCAGCGACCCGCGCTCGATGCTTACGCTCTACCGCAAAGCGTTGCACATCAGGCGCCAAGAGCGAGCGTTTGGTGACGGTCCGATTAGGTGGCTCTCTGCGCCCGCCAACGTACTCGCGTTCAGTCGCGGCGACAAGCTAATATGTGTCGTCAATCTTTCCGAAGAAAGCGTGGAACTACCTCCACACCACGGCGTTCTGCTTGCTAGCGAGTTGCTCGACGGCGACTTGTTACCGGCTGACGCCGCGGTCTGGCTAAGGACGTGAGCCGTGATGGGTCATCGATCTCTTAAGAAAACAGTGGTTTGCCTGACGCTCGCTGGTCTGGTCGCGAGCGGGCTGGGCGTGTGGAGTTACCAGACGGCGCTGGGAGCTCGCCCACGCGGCGCGAGTCTGCCCTTCCGCGAGTACCAGGCGGAGAGCGCCAAGACCTCCGGCCACGTGATCGGCCCGAGCCGAAAGTTTGAGACAAAGGCAGCGGAAGCGTCGGGAAGAAAAGCAGTACTTCTCAATGGCGGACAGTACGTCGAGTTCACACTGAAGTCGCCGGCGAATGCAGTCGACATCCGCTACAGCATTCCCGACTCTTCAAACGGCTCTCCGCGGAGTATTCCACTTGCGATCCAGGTGAATGGGGTGGCGGCAGGCGATTTGACGCTGACCACCGCTTACAGCTGGTTCTACGGCGGCTATCCCTTTACGAACAACCCGCATGACGGCGGTGCCCATCACTTCTTCGACGATGTGCGGACGATGTTCGGGAGCACGTTTCCTGCAGGCGCGAAGGTGCGACTAGTCGCGAGTGCCTCGACCGTCATCGATCTCGCGGATTTCGAGCTAGTCGGCCCACCGCTCGAGCGCCCCGCCAACTCGATCGCCGTGACGGATTACGGCGCCGATCCGACCGGTGTTATCAACTCCGGTAATGCCTTTAGGGACGCGATCGCAGCCGGTCAAGCACAAGGCAAGCCGGTTTGGATACCTCGAGGAACGTTCTACGTCACAGGCCACGTCATCGTCGATGACGTCACCCTTCAAGGTGCGGGGCCTTGGTACAGCGTGCTCCGAGGAGAGGGGTTAGGTATTTACGGCAACTATCCGCCGAGTCCGAGCACCAACGTTCGGCTCTCGGACTTCGCCATTTTCGGTGAGGTTACAGAGCGCAATGACAGCGCTCAAGTCAACGGCATCGGCGGTGCGCTTGGCGGAGGTTCTGTCATTTCGAACATCTGGATTCAGCATACGAAGGTCGGGATCTGGCTCGACGGTCCTTTCGACGGTCTCCTGGTGACGGGATGCCGCATTCAAGATGTCACGGCTGATGGGCTCAACCTTCACAAGGGCATCAGTCATGCGATCGTCGAGAACACATTCGTTCGAAACACCGGGGACGACGGTCTTGCGATGTGGTCGGAAGGACTAGCGGACAAACACGACACGTTCCGCTTCGACACGGTTTCACTCCCGATCCTCGCCAACAACGTCGCCATCTACGGAGGCTCGAACAACAGCGTTACGGACAGTCTGCTCTCGGACACGGTCACCGAAGGTGGAGGTATTCAAGTTGCAAACCGGTTCGCCAGCGCTCCCCTGGCGGGGACGACCACGCTGGCGCGAAACACGATCATGCGCGCGGGCTCGTACTACCCCGTGGGAGCATTCAACTACGGGGCGATCACCTTCTACGCGATGATCACGGCCGTGACCGGATACGAGCGCATCACGGATACCAAGATCCTCGATAGCTCTCACGCAGCGATCCAGTTCGTCGGGAATGGCGTAAAGAACGTCAGATTCGATCGACTCACCATTGACGGTGCGACCTTCGGTGTTCAGGTGCAGAGCAACGGCAGCGCGAGCTTCTATCACGCGACAGCGAAGAAACTCAGTACGGCCGGCGTGTTCTTCTGCCCGACCGCTAACCACTTCAAGCTCTATGGTAAGGCCCACTGGCTAAAGCGAAAGCGCTGCGGACCAGAGCGGCCTAGAAAGTAGCCTCGCGTGACAACTGCGGGCTTGTCGCATACCTACAGGCGCGGGCACGGACGCGATGGGAGCTGCTCAAGACGTTCGCGAGCGCCGGGAAGGGCGCATAGACTTTCGCGCTCCAGCAGGCGAAAGTTTCGACTGACGGTCGCGTAGTCGAAACCGAGATGGTCCGGCGCGGAACACGGGCGGGCGGCCGTTAGCCGCTTCCGCCATACCTATCTAGGGGGTGTCGTGAAGCCCCGAAACGGGGTACGGAGAGCACGCTCTGATCTCAGCGGCAGGCGCCGATTACCGGTTCGATTTCGTTTATTCGGCGAGGACAGGAGCTCCCATTGCGGAGTCAAGATGGCTCACGTTTTTGGCGTGTTTACCTTGGGCTCGGAGCGGCGGCGCTCGGAACCTACCTGCTCGTTCCGGGCGGTGCAGTACGAGACTGGTACTTCTACGACCTAATCGGTCTGAGTTCGGTCGTAGCGATAGTGCTGGCAACCTACCTCTACCGCCCGCGCGCGGTACAGGCCTGGCTGTTTCTCGCTGCCGGCCAACTCGCTTTTGTCATCGGCGATGGCCTCTTCAGCTACCAGCAGTACGTCGCACACGAAGCGCCGTGTCCCTCGATCGCCGATGTCTTCTACCTGAGCGGCTACTTGCTTCTCACTATCGGGCTCAGCCTGCTCGTCCGCGCTCGCGCTTCTCGGCGGAACTGGATGGCGATCATCGACGCGGCAGTGATCACCACGAGCCTCGCGCTTGCCTGCTGGCTGTTCTTGATGAATCCGATCGCGCACGACCAGACTCTGAGCGCGGCCGGACGGCTGATCTCGCTCGCCTATCCACTCGGTGATGTACTCCTGCTCGCTACCATCCTTCGCCTCTCGATGGGCACGAGAGAGCGACCGCCAGCCTACTGGTTGCTCGGCGTGGGGACACTCCTTCTCCTCGTTGCCGATGCTGCGTACCTCGGGATCCTGCAGCAGACGGGCGACTTCCAATCGGGCGGTATCGTCGATCTAGGCTGGCTCGGCTCGTACGTTCTCTGGGGCGTGGCGGCTCTACACCCCTCGATGGCGAGCCTGTCGGCCCCCGCATCCGAGCAGCTGCCGCGATTGACGCCGCTACGACTCGCGCTGCTTGCTTGCGCTTCAGTAGCCGCTCCTGGGATGTTGACTGTCCAGTACGTACGTGGCGCGAGCCTCGAGATCCCCGTCGTCATCGGTTCGAGCGCGCTGCTCTTTCTGCTCGTGATCGCCCGAATGGCGTCTCTCGTTCTCAGCCACGAGGTTCGAAGTGAAGAGCTCCAGGCGCACGAGGAGAGACTTACCGGCGAGTTGGAGCAACGCGCGCACTACGATCCTCGAACCGGTCTCCCAAACCGAGAATTCTTTCTCGAACGGCTGGGCGACGTCCTAACGAAGAACGCGAGTACTCGGTCGGCGGTGTTGCTGTTTGGTATCGATGATCTGAGACTCTTCAACGAGGGCATCGGACATGCACTCGGCGACGAGCTTCTCCGTGCGCTCGCCGACCGGCTTCGACGCCTCGTACGGCGAGACGATGCGTGCGCGAGCCTGGGTGATGATTTCGCCGTACTCGTAGAGGACTCGACTATCGAGTCGCCGGCGAGCATCGCCGCACGTCTCGCGGAGGCGCTTCGGCTTCCGCTCCATCTCTCCGACGGGCACGAGACCATGATCCACATCAGTGCCGGCGCCGCAACCGCTACGGGTGAGGACGCCACGGAGCTACTACGAAACGCCGAGGTCGCGCTCTCGCACTCCAAGCAGCTCAACAGAGGCTCCGTCGAGACGTTCGAGCCGGGAATGCACAAGGCTGTTTTCGAGCGGGTTGTGCTGAAGGGCCAGCTCGAGCGCGCGCTCGACGAGAAACAGTTCGTGCTTTTCTATCAGCCGATCGTCGATCTGGAGCGGGGCGATCTCTGGGGCGCGGAAGCGCTAATCCGCTGGCGTCATCCCGAGCGAGGGTTAGTCCCGCCGGATGAGTTCATCCCACTTGCCGAGGAGAGTGGCCTGATCGTGCCGATCGGACAGTGGGTGCTCGAGCAGGCGCTGAGCCAAGCGGCTGCCTGGAACGAGAAGGCGTCGGCGGAGCCGTTCGCCGTTACCGTCAACCTCTCGGCTCGGCAGATCGACTCACCCGGGCTCGTCGATACGGTCGCGCGCGCGCTCAGCGAGACGGGCGTGTCACCGAGTGAGATCGTGCTCGAGATCACCGAGACCGTGCTGATGGACGACGTCGACTCGGCTCTTCGGACGCTTTTCGAGCTGAAGGGGCTCGGCGTTCAGCTCGCGATCGACGACTTCGGCACCGGCTACTCGTCGCTTCAATACCTCCGCCATGTCCCCGCTGACATCATCAAGGTACCTAAGCCGTTCGTCGACGACGTAGTGACGCGCGGTAGTGACGCCTACCGGGTCGCGAACGCGATTGTGCGCCTCGGCGAGAGCTTTGGCCTGCGTACGCTCGCGGAGGGAATCGAGATACACGAGCAATACGACCGGATACGCGAGCTCGGCTGCGAGCTCGGACAGGGCTACTACTTCTCGCAACCACTGCCGGCCGAAAGAGTAACGTTGCTTCTCGCTCGAATGCGCGAGACGCTTGCGGCCTAGGAGAGGAGCCCTGCGAGATTACTGAGGCAAAGCTGCGGCTCTTTCGTCGTCCGCTAAGCAAGACGAGGTCGCCCGGCTTTTCGGTCGATCTCGAGCTCCGCGTCCCGCTCACCCACCTCGCGGCCCAGGCAGCCCGCAGCGAGGCAGCGCCCTGTCGTTCCGGGCGCGTAGATTCCGCCGCATGACCGAGATCCAGGCTTACGTCTTTGTGGACACGGAGAATCCTGGCCCGAAGAGGATCGCGCGCGAGATCCGCGAACTCCCCGGAGTCATCGACACGGACTCCAAGGTAGTTCGCTGGATCGACTAGCGGCGCCTCAGGCTAGCGCGATCTCGACGTCTTCGAGGATGACGTCGTGGGCGACGGGATCGGTCAGATCCCCCGATAGAACCGCTTCGACTGTCGAGCCCTCGGCGATCGTGCCGGCGTGGGCAAAGATCCGGTACGTCTCGGCTGGTGTCAGACACCGCTCAGAAGAAAAACCGTCCGTCAAGGCTTGATCGTGCCGAAATCGTGACTTCTCAAGAACGTCGTGGCTTGTGGTGTCAGACACCGCTCAGAAGAAGCGCCGAGCGTCAAGGGGGCGGTGAAACGAAACAGCGACTTCTCGAGATCCTCGGCCTCAGTCGAGCGCGATCTCGACGTCTTCGAGGATGACGCCGTGGGCGCTCGGATCGGTCAGATCTTCCGACAGCTCGGCTTCAATCTTGCAGCCCTCGGCGGTGGTCCCTGCGGCGGCGTCGACCCAGTGCTCCTCGAAATGCTCCGGAGTGAAATGGGAGAGCGCGCCCAGATGCACCTTGATACGGACGACGCGCTTGGCGTCGTTCTCCTCGGCCACGCGGAGGACGGTTGCGACGAGGTCTCGGATTGTGGCCTGCTCGTGCATCAGTCTTCTTTCAGAAGGGCGCCGACTTCCTCGGCGATCTCTTCGACGATAGCGGGCACGGCCGCAGCCACGGCCGGCGAGAGTGGCTCGCCGGGGCCGAAGCTCTCGCCCTCAATGCCGAAGAAAAGTGCCTTGGCAGGCAGGCGGCCGAGCGCGCGCGCCAGCTCGATCGTGTCGCCGAGCGAGAAATGGTGGGTCGAGCCCTGCAGCACGGCGTGCGGGACTTGCTCGGCGTTGAGATCGACGCGGTGGATCTGGCCGGCCGGGGCGCCGGAGTGAACAGCGTCCACGATCAGCACCGTGTCGCAACCCTCCCACTCGTCCAACAGGCTCGACTGCTCGGCCTCGGTGGCGAGTACGCGCACGGCTTCTGGAAGTCGTTCGTGCAACGCGCTTGCGACTTCCAGTCCAACCGAGTCGTCGCCGCGCCAGCTGTTGCCGGTGCCGACGACGAGTATGTCGTTCATCCCCGTTCGATCTCGAGCGTCAAGAAGTGCGTGGCGCAGGAGATGCAGGGGTCGTAGTTCCGGATCGCCTGCTCGCAACGGAGCGTCAGCTCCTCGTTCGGGAGATCCATGAACTGGCCCACGAAGCCGCGCAGGTCGGCCTCGATCTGCGGCTGGTTCTGCGCTGTCGGCGGGGTGATCTTGGCGTCGAGGATGATCCCGTTCGCGTCGATCTCGTAGCGGTGGCAGAGCGTTCCGCGTGGGGCCTCGCTCGCGCCGCAGGCGGCTCCCGCCTTGGGCACGACTTCGAGAGCCGGCTCGGCGGGCTGCTCGTACTCGCGGATCAGCCGCAGCGCCTCGACGCAGACCTCGACCAGTTCGACCGCGCGAACGATGATGCTCTTGAACGGGTTCTTGACCACCTTCGGCAGCCCGACACCCTCGGCGGCGCCGCGCGCCTCGTCCGAGAGCAGGTCGTACCAGAGCGCGTAACGAGCGAGCGGGCCTGTGAGGTACGAACCGCGCTCCTTGAGGTGTCCCTGCAGCGCGTTGGCATGCTCGACGTGCTCCTCGATCACGTGCTCGTAGAACTCGTTCAGCGGAATGTCGAGCCCTTTGTTCGAGACGAAACGCTCTCCGCCCTCGATCGGATAGACGCCGCCGGCATCGAGCGCGGCGAACTCGTAGTCCATCTCGAAGTCGGGGAAGTCGAGCGTGCTAGCCCATTTCACCGTCTCCAGCGAGGTCGCGAGTGCCCACTCCAGGTCGGGCACCATCGCCTCCAGCTCAGCCTTGGAGGGCGCTTTGTAGAAGCCGCCCACTTTGACGTTGATCGGATGGATCTCGCGGCCGCCGACGACGGTCATCACGTGGTTGCCGATCTTCTTCAGGCGCAGCGCCGTCTCGACCACCTCGGGCGCGTCCGCGGCGATCTCGATCGCGCTCGGATAGCCGAGGAAGTCGGGGGCGTGAAGCATGTAGATGTGGAGCGCGTGGCTCTCGATCCACTCGCCGCAGTAGAGCAGGCGCCTGAGTTGCTTGATCTGTCCTTCGATCTTGACGCCGCAGATCGCCTCCATCGAGTTGCAGGCCGCCATCTGGTAGGCGACCGGGCAGATGCCGCAGATGCGGGCGGTGATGTCGGGCGCTTCGGTGAAGTAGCGGCCGCGCAGGAAGGCTTCGAAAAAGCGCGGCGGCTCGAAGATGTTGAGCTTGACCTCTTCGATCTCGTCGCCCTTGAGGCGAATGAGCATTCCGCCCTCGCCCTCGACTCGGGCCAGGTAATCGGTCTTGATGGTGCGGGTCTCATCAGCCATGACGGGCACTCTCCTCGCGGAAGGCAGGCTTGTAGCCGTTGAAGGTACGGAAGGCGCGCAGCAGGGCATCCTCGGCGACGCCCATATCGCTCCAGCGCTTGGCCAGCGAGACGGTGTTCGTCGTCTCCTTGGGGCCGAAGCAGCCGTAACAGCCGCGGGCGTAGGAGGGGCAGATGGCACCGCAACCGGCCTGCGTTACCGGTCCCAGGCAAGGCGTGCCCAGCACCTGCACGCACGGCGTCTGGCGCTGCTTGCACTCGGTGCAGACGGCCGATGTGGGCACGTTCGGGCGTCTACCCGAGAGCAGAGCCAGGAGCGTGTCCACTAGCTGCGTCTTCGAGATCGGACAGCCCTGCAGCTCCAGGTCGACGTCGATGTGATCGGAGTGGGGAGTCGAAGTCTCAAGCGTCTCCAGGTACTCGGGATGCGCGTAGACGATCGACGCGAACTCCTTGACATTGGCCCAGTTGCGCAGCGCCTGGATACCGCCGGCGGTGGCGCAGGCGCCGATCGCCACGACGAGACCCGACTTCTCACGGATCTCCTTGATCCGCTTGGCCTCTTCGGGCGTGGTGACCGAGCCCTCAACCAGCGAGACGTCCCATGGGCCCTCGATCTCGGCGCGGGTGGCTTCGGGGAAGTAGGCGATCTGGACGCGGCCGAGGATCCCCAGCAGCTCGTCTTCACAGTCGAGCAGCGTGAGTTGGCAGCCGTCGCAGGACGAGAACTTCCAGATTGCGATCGTCGGTCCCATCACAGCTCCTTTACGGCTACGAGGCTCTCAACCTCGTCCCAGGTGTAGACAGCGCCGTCACGGCAGACGAGCGTCGGGCCGATCTGGCAGTGGCCGCAGAGGCCGACGCCACAGCGCATGGTGCGCTCCATCGAGACGTAGATCGACTCGGCCGGCAGATCGCGATTGATCAGTTCCTGCGCGACGAACTTCATCATGATCTCCGGCCCGACGATGAAGCCCCTGGCGTCGTCGGCGTCGAACTGGGCGGGCGGGATCAGCTTGGTGACCAGGCCGACCTTGCCTTTCCAGTCGCTGTCGCCGGCGTCGACGGTCAGATCGAGATCGACGTCGTAGTCACGCTGCCAGCTCTTGACCTCATCGAGGAAGAGCATGTCCGACGGCGTGCGCGCCCCGTAGAGAAGGACGAACCGCCCGTAGTCCTTGCGATTCTTGAGCACGTGGTAGATGGCCGGACGCAGCGGCGGAAGGCCGATACCGCCGGCGACGATGACCACGTCCTTGCCCTTCGCCTCCTCGATCGGCCAGGTGTTGCCAAACGGGCCGCGGACACCGACCACAGTGCCGATTTCGACGGCGCAGAGCGCCTTGGTGACAGCACCGACCGCGCGAATCGTGTGCACGAGCCGATCGTCGGTCGCGAAGTTGCCCGCGTTCGAGATCGGCACCTCGCCGACGCCGAAGGCGTAGAGCATGTTGAATTGACCGGGCCCCGGGACGATCGGAGCGCCGTCCACGGGCTCCAGTTCGAGCGTCCAGGTGTCGTACGTGTCTTGCCGCTTGGCCGTCACCGCGTAGGGGACGGGCGTCATGGCCTCGAGCGAGCCGGCGGTCTCAGTGAGTGTCTGTGCCATAGATATCCAGGAGTCGGAAGCGGGTCGCCTGTAGGCGACCGACGAGGACTTGGGAAAAGCGGGAGAGCAGCGCGTAACCGAGCACCGGGTCGGCGTCGCACTTACCGCGCAGGCAAGCGCCGTCGAAGGCGATCGCCCGCACCAACTCGGTGGCCGTGACGTCGTACTTCCACTCATAGGGAGGAATCAGCCACGACCAGCCGAGCGCCTGGCCGGCTTCGACCGTGTCGATCCGCACCGATTTCTTGTTGGGAACATCTAGATCGAGCGCGACCTCGCCCATACGGATGAGATAGAAGACGTCGGCCTGGTCGCCGGCCTTGGCGATCTTCTGACCCTCCTCGAAGTGAACGTTCTGGGCGCAGCCGACGATGAACTCCAGCTGCTCCTGCGTGAGCCCCGCAAAGACCGGACTCTCGGCTATTACGGCATCCAACTTTTTCACGGCTTCGCCTCCTGAGTCGCTCGGATAGCGCTAACTTCTTCGCGAATGTCTATTCCCACCGGGCACCAAGTGATGCAGCGGCCACAACCGACGCAGCCCTGCGTGTCGAACTGGTCGTTCCAGGTCGCGAGCTTGTGGATCAGCCACTGACGGTAGCGGGACTGCAGCGAGCGGCGCGTGCCGCCCCCGTGCATCTCCGAGTACTGAGCTGTGAAGCAGGAATCCCACTTGCGCGTACGCTCGCTGCCTGCGCCCGAGAGGTCGTTCGCGTCGTCAACCGTGGTGCAGAAGCAGGTCGGGCAGGCAAGCGTGCAGTTGGTGCAGGCCAGACAGCGCCCAGCAACGTCGTCGTAGCGCGGGTGCTCGAGATTGGCGAGCAAGAGATCGCGCACGTCGCTGCGATCGAGCGTGATTCCCATCTTCTCGCGAGCTGTGTCGGTCACCTTCTGGGCGGCCGAGAGATCGGCATCCGCGGCCGGCTGCTGCGGGAGCTTGGCCAGTAGCTCGGCGCCTTCACCGGTGCCGGCTTCGGCCAGGAAGCGATGCGCGCCGTCGAGGATCTCGGTCAAGACGAGGTCGTAGCCGTCCTCGGCCTTGGGGCCGGTGTTCATCGAGGCGCAGAAGCAGTTCGCCGCCGGCTCGCCGCAGTTGACGGCGATGACGAACGAGTTCTTGCGTCGCGCCAGGTAGTCCCCGTCGGCGAAGGAGCCGCCGATGAGAACGCGATCCTGGATCTTGATCGCGGCAACCTCGCAGGGCCGAACGCCGAAGAAGGCGGTTCGCTTGGCCTCGGCGGCGTCCTCAGCTGCCTTGAAGCTCCCATGTGTGCGCTCGATCTGGAGTAGGCGCACGCTCGGAGCGAGTAGCTCGCGCTTCCACGACTGCGGCCCAACCGCATAGCCGAAGCGGGCTTCGTCGTCACGGAGTTCGAGTTTGTACGAGCCTGGGGCCTGAACATCTTTCCATCCGACCGGAAGCTCGGCGGCGGAAGCTATCTCGTCGTAGACGATCGCCTTGTCGCGGACTGTCGGCGCGACCACGCGCCAGTCACGACGGCGAAGTTCCTCGACGATCGCCTCGAGCGCCTCGGGCGCGAGAACGGCCCGCATGGCTTGCTCCTTTCGTTCGCTCGTCAGCGCAAATCCCTTTCTCTTGGACGACACGCGAACTTTCTCGGGTCGCCTTCGCTCTCGCATCGGTACCGCGGCCCGGTGAGCTTGCGGAAAGCCCGCATGCCCCGGGCGACAGCACCGATGCCCGCGCCTGCAGCGTACATCTACGCTGANNGTGCAGGGGGTGGGGTTTCGGCCCTTTGTATACGGATTGGCGCGCGCTCACGAGCTAGGCGGTTTCGTTCGCAACGACGCCCGCGGTGTCGTTATCGAGGTGGAAGGCGCGCTGGAGAAGATCGACCTCTTCGCCGCAGCGCTGATCGAGCAAGCGCCGCCTCTGGCCTGTATCGCCGCCATCGAGACGAGCGCGGTCGAGCCTCTCGGCGC
>PMXT01000131.1 GCA_003170995.1 Actinomycetota bacterium
TCGATGAACCCGGCCCGCTCCTTCGGTCCCGACCTCGCGCTCGCCAACTTCGACCACTTCTGGGTCTACCTCGTCGGACCGCTCGCGGGCGCCGTGCTCGCGGCCGGTTTCGCCTGGATCCTGCGCGGACCGGGCGGAGACGTCGGCGGCGTGACAGCCGCCCGCGGCAGACTCGATTAGCAAAGGCCTATCCCGTTAGGGATGCGCAGCCGAGGCATACAGACCTACTGGAGTAGGCTCCTAACCTCGATTGCCCCGGTGAGCTCGAGCGCCACTTCGAGCGCGGGCAACTGGCGCAGGTCGCCTGTCGCCATGCGCGAGCGGAGAATGTCGCGAATCGGCGAGCAGATGACGTCTAGCCTTGGCTCAAGCGCGACGCGGCGAGCGCCCCTACGGAGAGACGTATAGCTGTCGAAACCGGCGGGCTTGGAAATCACGTCGATGTAGCCAAAACGTGTAGAGAAGCTGACTATCCTCCCGTCGGCGAACGCCCGCCCAAGGTCCCGAACGCGGCCGAGAACCACCGCGTCGAGGTGGTCGAGCGCCGCCTGAAGTCGGTTGAGATTGCTCGCGCTTGCTGAAAGCGCGATGTCGATGTCGTAGGTCGGAAGCGGTGAGCCCTGCAAGACGGCGGCAAGACCCCCGATCAAGACATACTCCACGCCGTGTTCGTTGAGAGCGCGTAACACCGGCAAGGGCTCGAACGGCCACTCGTACCAGCGGCCTCGTGCCCTCATTTCTGACTCTTTCGAATGCGCCGTAACAGCGTCTCGAGCCTTGGCAGGGCGTCGCGGTCTTTCGGCCGATCGCTCGCGCGTTTCGAGGCGATGACTCGTTCGAGCTTCGCGACGCGCACCCTGGCGCCGCCAACGCTGAGGAGAAACGACTCACTCGCCCGTGCGAGATCGGGGTAGCCCTCGGCGGCCGCGGGATTGATGACGATGTCGACGTCGCCAAAGCGTGTCGTCAAAAACGTCGTCTCCTGCAGCCGCAAGTGCTGGTCGTCGATCGGCCATGACTCGTCGATCTCACCTTCGGAAGTGAGCACTTTCGCGTCCATGTCTAGTAGCGCCTCTGCGAGACGTTGCAGATTACGAACGTCGCGGCTCGGCGTGATGTCGATATCCATCGTCAACTCCGGCCAGCCCTGCGTCACAGCCGCGTAGGCACCGATCACGACGAACTCGACACCGTGACGAATCAGTGTGGCGAGGATTTCCTCGGGGTTGAAGTGCGCCGGCGCGACCATCAGGCTGTTCCCTCGCTCGAGCGTGAGACGCCAGCGCCAGCGAGCGCAGCACGCTGGGTTGCCTGAGCGAGATCAACTGCGATATCGAGGCGCTCGCGCGGGGTGAGAGTGAGCCGACGACGAACGTCTCGAACGTACGACGAATCGTGAGCAGCGAAGGACATCTCTGGCTCGAAACCACACGCCCGCACGAGCGCGACGACAGTGGCGAACCCGGGATCGATCTGACCCCGTTCGATGCGCGATACCGCGTTCTGAGCCACGCCGGCCCGTTCACCGAGCTCCGCCTGCGTCATGCCCGCCCGCGCGCGCGCCAGATAGATGAGATCGCCGGCTCGCATACCGCTAGTATAGTACATATATGTGCTTTCATGTCTTCATGTGAGCGAGAGACCGAAGTGAGCGAGAGACCGAACCTTCAATGGGGTCTATCCCGGTAGACGCGTCGGCAGCGTCCTCGTCGCTCAGGCTGTCGAGGAACTTCACGGGACGATGGCCTCGGTCTGCGCGGTACTCGCGCCGGCAACGTTTTGGACGATTACCGTCATATGATCGCCGTGATGTTCCGCCCTTTTGCTCGTCTAGCGGTTGCCGGCTTCGTACTCGGCGCTCTCGCCTGCTCGAGCTTGATCGGCGCCGGCGGAGCTCAGGGTCGGAATTCGGCGCCGTCTCGCGCCACGGCCATCGCGATCTCCGCGAACGCGCGCAAAGAGGGTTCTAGGACGATCCGCTTTTCCGGCTATGCGTGGCGGGTCAGAAACAACACGATCAGCCGCGGCGGCCCAGGGCCGAACTACTTCTCCAGTCGGCGCGAGAATGTCTGGTTGGACGGGCGCGACCGGCTGCACCTCAGGGCCGTCAAACGAGGCGGTCGCTGGTATTGCGCGGAGATCTTCTCGTCCAAATCCTTCGGTTACGGCACCTACACCTTCACCCTCGCCAGCCGCGTCGACCGGCTCGACAAGAACGCCGTCTTGGGCCTGTTCACCTGGGATGACGCCGCGCCCGCCTACGCCTACCGCGAGATCGACATCGAGTTTTCCAGATGGGGCGAGCGGAGGGCTCGGAACGCGCAGTACGTCGTGCAACCATGGCAGCACTCCGGTAACGAGCACCGTTTCAATCTGGCGCTGAGCAGCGTCTTTTCCGTTCACAGCTTCCAGTGGAGCGCCAAGCGCGTTCTCTTCTCCAGCAGCCGGGGCCGTACTACCACTCCGACCGGCGCTCTCCAGACCTGGGCCTACAGCGGCGCCGACATCCCGCCCGCGGGCACCGGCCACGCCAGGATCAACCTCTGGCTCGTGGACGGCAAGCCGCCTGCCAACGGGCGAAGCTTCGAGATCGTGGTCGAGGCCTTCCACTTCACTCCCGAGGCGTGACGGCCGCCCGCGGCAGGCTCGATTAGGCCCGGAAGGGCTACTCGCCTTCAGACGGCGTGAATCCGATCGCGCGCTTCTTCGGGAGAGGAGGCAGCGCTACCAACTGCCGCAAGACAGAGAAGACCTGAGCGAGCTGAGTTTCGTGCTCGGCGAGCCTGTTCTCGAAGCGGTTCTCCAACTCGCCGAGCTTGCGTCGCAACGCGTCCCGTACTTCGACAACCCGCCGGAGTGCGACGAAGGTGCGCATGATCTCGATGTTCACGGCGACCGCGCGATCGCTCCGAAAGCATCGTCTCGCCCTGCTCGGTGAAGACGTAGGGCGCATACCGGCGCCCTCCGCGGCCCTTGTTTGAGGTGCCAATTTGGCACCTCAAGGTCTCCCACTCCTCGGGCACGAGCCGAAAGGCGAAGTCTTCCGGGAAGCGCTCCCGGTTCCGCGTCATCGCTCGCACCAGCGCCTTGGTCTCGACTCCGTACAGGCCGGCCAGATCGTGATCGAGCATGACGCGAAGCCCTCGAACGACGAAGATCCGGCGCTCGATCGCCTCGCGAGGGAACGCCGCGGCGCCAATTTCTTCGGAGCCGGAGCCAAGCAGGTTCGAGCCGGGTGCCTTCTCGGCTTCCCCGGCCGGCGGCTCCGGGAGGCCCGTCGCGCCTGGCCGGACGGAACCGCCGGCCGGGGAAGCGAGAATGGGCTCGAGGCTCATTTTGGCGAACCTACCCGAGGACGCGGCGCGGGATTGTGTCGATTCAGCGCCAGATCACGCGATCGACTCGGTAACGCCGTCTACTCCAGATCTTCCTTCGCTGCATCGCTCCGCGACTTCGCGTGGGCGATTTGAGGTGCCAATCTGGCACCCCGAGTTCTGCCCTGCCCAATTCGAAGTGATCGGCTGATTGCAAGTTCCGGTCCCGGCCAATCGAAAGATTACGAGCCGAACCGATCGGCCTCGGGCACCGGCTTGCGCGTGAGGATCTCCTCGAGCAGCCTCTTCAGTCGCCCGCTCGCCGTGCAGTGGCGGGCGCGTCGCTGATTCGCCACTCGATGCGCTTTCCGAGCACGGCCGCGAGCTTCTCGATCGTCGAGAGCTTCGTGTCAACGCTCGCAGACTCGAGACGGGCAACCTGCGACTGGGAGGTGCCCATCGCGGCCGCAACCTCGGTCTGCGTGAGACCAGACGCTTCGCGTTCCCTGGCCAGGGCAAGGAGAAGTTCTCGGCGTTCTTCCGCTGCCTTCACGAGCGCAGGAAAACCGGGGTTCCTGGCGCTTCGCTCGCGGATCACCTCGGCGACGAAATCCTGCTCCATCTCGCTCCTATCCTGGCTTACACCATGAACAGTATCTCATATATGAGTTACGCACAAACACCCAACGCTACTCCGCCCATCGACCACGAGCTCGCCAGTCACCGAGCCGGCGCTTCGCCAGCTCGATCGTCTCGCGCGGCAACCGCTCTTGCTTCTTCGAGAACGCCTCGAGCGCCAGGAGCACCTGATCGTGCTCACCCTCCCGGGCAAAGAGGATACGGAACGTCTGCCGATTGCCCTCAGCTTTCACTTCGTATATCTCGCCCTCAACGTGTTTGGCCGCGCGAACGCCTTCCTTCGCCACAACCTTCATCGCCGCGATGATGTCGGCAGCGTCCTCGTCGCTCAGGCTGTCGAGGAACTGCTTCACGGGGCGATGGCCTCTGCCTGTGCGGTAGTCGCGCCAGCGACGTTTCGATTCAGAGCTGTCCAGTTTCCGTCTACGCGGCACCGCCCGAACCTAGCGTCTTCGCACGGCCGAGCCGCCCGCGGTTTGTGACAAAACCGTACAAGCGGAAATCGCGAAGAGAGTCAGGTGCTGACCGGCGGAGACATCCGCATTCGCGGGGCTCCCGGTCTTAGCGCCCAGCGGCTTCACCGCCAGTACAAAAGCCTGTGCCTCTCGGACGCATAACGATCAAGCCACGGCTCGATCGGTTGCGCGGCCTCCAGCACGTCGCTCCAGCTGCAAGACGCGAACTCCCGTAGCGGCGAGCGGGCAAGGAGCGTCATGAAGATGTCGGCGTCCACCTCGATCTTGTCGGGCGGTCCGAGGTTGACGAGCAGGAAGCCGGGTATCTGGAGGCTCTCCGCGAGAGCCGTTCCGATCCGCCAGTTGCGAGTCAGCTCGTAATAGCCGTCGGCCGCGACCTCCTCGGGCGAGACCGCGAACAGATCGGGACGATCGAGGTAGCGCGAGAAGCCGCGGTAGTTCGGTCGTCGCTCGTTCGAGCTCTGGAACTTCGCTTCGACGAACACAACGAGGTCTTGCCAGACGACGATCACATCCGGCTCGCTGAGCGCGCTCGAAACCTCGCCGAGCGAGCGACAGACGCCTGCCAGCGCGGAGGCCGTCTCGGGGCCACGGGCGCCGCTGACCGGAGCGCCCCAGAGCAGCAGCACCGGCTCGCCCAGTGGCCGCTGCGGCGCAACAAGCGAGTCGAGGCGCCCCTGCAGCCCGAGGCCGCGGAAGACCGTCCAGGTGACGGCGTCCTCCGAGGTCTCGAAGCAGAACTTGATCAGCTTTTTACGGCGGTTCCCGCGATTTAGGGCCTGGCCGAGCGCCTCGACGAGCCCGGCGCGTACCTGCTTGGGCACGTTCAGCTCGGGGCTCGCCGTGATCATCACGCGGTCGTCCTCGTTCCTCGCGTTGGAGTACGAGACGCCGCACTCGCAGCGGTAGATGCAGTCGTCGCGCGAGGCGACGGTCAAGCGCTTACCGAGACTTGCGGCGAGCGACGTATTCGGCTTGATCGAGCGCTGGCAAGCCCGGCAGCGCATCGGCTCGAATTGCGTTCGCAGCGTTTCGGTCATCACGCTCCCCCGGCGGCTTCTCGTATTTGCGGCGCACGTCCCGATCGCCGTCTCGACCGGACAGATCATAGGCCGCTATCTCGCCCGATCTCGACCCGCGAGGCAAGTCGCCACGCGGCTGGAACTCGCAACTCGCCGTTACTCTCCCGCCCCAGCTGAAATACTTACAAAGCTCGACTCGTCATCCGCGACTCCGTCGCTTTGGAAGGCGACTCGATTGTCGAACGGAAAAGGAGAAGGGGATGACAGGAAAGGCCGACTTCACGGAAGAGGAGTGGGAGCTCGTTTCGGAAGGGCCGCCGAGCGCCGGCCTGATCGTGGTCACGGCGCAACGGGGAGGGGTTTTCCGCGAGACGCTCGCGATACCGGCCGCATACGTCGAGGCGCGTCAGCTATCCGGCGGGAGCGAGTTGCTCGACGAGATCGTCACAGCGAGGCCCGAGCGCGAGCATACGCACTTCCACTCGTTTGAGGAGCTGAAGCAGAACGGCTTGCAGCATCTGCGCGACGCGGTCGCCCTGCTCGAGCAGAAGGCGACGGCAGAGGAGGTCGCCGGCTACAAGCACTTCGTCCTCGCGGTCGCCGACAAGGTTGCGAACGCGCACCGNNGCGTCAGCGATGCCGAGCAGGCCGCGATCGAGGAGATTTCCACGGCGCTCGGCGCCGAGCGCTAGTTGGGCTTTCTCCCTCGCCGGCCAGAAGTCCGACGGAGAGGCGGACGCGGCGAGCGATCGTCGCATTCCAACGAGTGAGCTACGTGAAGCCGGCAGTCGCAGAGCACCAGGCGGAGCTGCCTCCAAGCCCGCTCGCGGTTACTCCCCCGCCCCAGCGGAAATACTCAATAAGCTCGATTCGTCATCCGCGACTCCATCGCCACGGAGGGCGACTCGGTTTTAAAACGCAGGGAGGAGAGAGGCGATGACGGGAAAGGCCGACTTCACGAAAGAGGAGTGGGAGCTCGTTTCGGAAGGGCCGCCGAGCGCCGGCCTGATCGTGGTCACGGCGCAACGTGGAGGGATCTTCCACGAGACGTTCGCGATCGGGAAGGCATACGCCGAGGCGCGCCAGCAACACGGCTCGAGCCAGCTACTCGATGAGATCGTCTCGGCCAGGCCCGAGCGCGACCACACGCGCCACCGCTCGTTCGAAGAGCTGAGGCAGAGCGGCCTGCAGCACCTGAGCGATGCGGTTGCCCTGCTCGAGCAGAAGGCGACGGCGGAGGAGGTCGCCGACTACAAGCACTTCGTCCTGGCGGTCGCCGGCAAGGTCGCAAACGCGCACCGCGAAGGTGGCATCAGCGTCAGCGACGCCGAGCGGGTGGCGATCGATGAGATCACTGCGGCTCTCGGCGCCACCGGCTAGAGAGGGTCGGGCCTAGAGCTCCTCGTCTTCCCACTCCGGCCAGCAGTCGCAGAGCGCCAGCGCCTCGCCGCAGCGCGGGCAGGTTTCCTGGTCGCAGCCGACGTGGTGCAGGCCGCCCGGGTCAACGCCACAGTCGCCGCAGGACTCATTCGTAGGCTCGCCCTCCAGGGCGCCCCAGCGGATGCGGTCGTAGCGCCCGTCCACGAGCTCGGCGAAGCGCTCCGTGCAGGACGAGGCGGTGAGCAT
>PMXT01000113.1 GCA_003170995.1 Actinomycetota bacterium
CTGCCGGCGATGATGCCGGTGGCGGTCGGACTGGCCCTTGCTTTCCGGATTCGGAAGGAGCGCCGTGTATCGGTCGGCTGGTACGGCGATGGAGCGGCGGCCCGGGGCGACGCGCACGAGGCCATGAACTTTGCCGGAGTTCGCCGGCTACCGGTGGTGTTCGTCTGCGACAACAACCAATACGCCTACTCGACGCCGTCGCAGCTCGAGTACGCCTGCGCCCACCTGGCCGACCGTGCCGCGGCTTACGGCTTTACGGGAGTCGTCGTTGACGGCACCGATGTTCTTGCCGTCTACGCCGAGGCGAAGCGCGCGATCGAGAAAGCGCGGGAGGGCGGTGGGCCGACTCTGATCGAGTGCGTGACCCTACGCATGGAAGGTCACGCCGTTCATGACGACGCTTTCTACGTGCCGAAAGAGCTACTCGAGGAGTGGTCGAAGCGCGACCCGATCGCACGATTCCGTCTCTGGCTGAGCGAGCACGCTCGAGCCGGCGAAGCCGAGCTGAGCGAGCTGGAAGAGGGCATCAAGACACTGCTGATAGACGCTCAGAAGCAAGCGGAAAGCTCTCCTCTACCCGACCCGGTCAAGCTCGAGCAGGGCGTCTACGCCGAGCCCGACGAGCTTCAGGGGAGCCCGGATGCCTGAGAAGACCTACCTGCAAGCGATCTCGGACGGGCTCAAGCAGGAGATGCGACGAGACGAGCGCGTCTTCTTGCTCGGTGAGGACGTGGGCGTCTACGGCGGCGCCTTCAAGCTGACGGTCGGGTTCCTCGAGGAGTTCGGGCCCTGGCGGGTGATCGACACGCCACTGTCTGAGATCGCCATCGTCGGCAGCGCGACCGGCACGGCTCTGATGGGACTTCGCCCCGTCGCCGAGCTGCAGTTCGCCGATTTCGTCTCCTGCGCCTGGGATCAGGTGGTCACGGTCGCGGCCAAGCAGCATTACCGAGCCGGAACCCCGGTTCCGCTGGTGCTGCGGCTGCCGTCTGGCGGCGGCTTCTCGGGCGGCCCCTTCCACTCGCAGAGCCCGGAGAGCTCTTTCACGCACGTGCCCGGTCTCAAGGTCGTGTGTCCGGCGACGCCACACGATGCCAAGGGACTGCTGGCGACCGCGATCGAAGACCCGAATCCCGTTCTCTACTTCGAGCACAAGCACCTCTACCGCCGGATCAAGGCGGAAGTGCCCGACGAGCGCTACACCATCCCCTTCGGCAAGGCGCGCATCCACCGGGCGGGCGACGACATCACGGTCGTGACCTGGGGAGCGATGGTCTACACCGCCGCCGAGGCCGCGGGCGAGCTGAGCGCCGAGGGCGTGTCGGTGGAGATCGTCGACCTGCGCACGCTGCAGCCCTGGGACAAGCAGGCGGTATTGGAGAGCGTGGCCAAGACCTCGAAGCTGCTGATCTTGCACGAGGACACGCGCACCTCAGGCTTCGGCGCCGAGATTGCGGCGCAGGTGGTTGAGGAAGCCTTCGAGCAGCTTGACGCGCCGATCAGGCGTATCGCGGCGCCCGACACACCCATCCCCTTCTCGCCGGTACTCGAGAGGGCCTTCATCCCGCAGGTCGAGGACGTGGCCGTGGCGCTGCGGGAGCTGGCGGCGTACTGATGGCGACGCAGACGCAGATCGAGGTCGTGATGCCACAGATGGGCGTCTCCGTCTCGGAGGGAACGATCATCAAGTGGCTGAAAAACGAGGGCCAGACGGTTCAGGTCGACGAGCCGCTGCTCGAGATCTCAACCGACAAGATCGACACCGAGGTGCCCTGCCCGGCGGACGGTGTGCTCGACCGCATCGTCGCACTCGAAGGCGAGACAGTCGCCGTCGGCACGACGATCGCACTGGTCGCGACGGCCGGCGAAGCGCTCGAATCACCCGCCACGCCGGAGCCGGAGCCGGAGAACGTCGTTATCGGCACGGCCGCTCCAGCCTCACCGGAGCCCGTTGGCACCCAACCCGACGACGCAGCGGGTCATGCCTTCGTCTCGCCGGTCGTGGCGCGAATCGCCGCCGAGCACTCCGTGGATCTCGAGCGGGTGTCAGGGAGCGGGCACGGTGGGCGCGTGACGAAGAAGGACATCCTTGTCCACATCGCCGGAGCGGAGGCGCTGGCGCCGGCTGCGAGCGAACCCCGGCCCACCCCCGTTACCTCTTCCGAACCTGCCAACGGCGACCGACTCGAGCCGATGTCGCAAATGCGCCGCTCGATCGCCGAGCACATGCGCCGCTCGCTCGACACCGCAGCTCACGCCACCACCGTCTTCGAAGTTGACATGTCCAGAGTGGTCGCCATCCGCACACGGCTCAAGCCCGAGTTCCTCGAGCACCACGGCGTGCGCCTCACCTTTCTCTCCTTCGTCTCCCGGGCCGCGGTCGAGGCGCTTCGCGACTGGCCCTGGCTGAACGCCGAGATCCGTGGCGACGAGATCGTCACCCACAGTTACATCAACCTCTGCATCGCCGTCGCCGTCGACGGCGGCAAGGGTCTGGTCGTACCGGCCATCCGCAACGCCGAGGGACTCAACCTGCTCGGGATGGCACGGGCGATTCAGGACGTCGGCGACCGCGCCCGCGCCAAGCAGCTCACTCCCGAGGACGTTCAGGGCGGCACCTTCACGATCACCAACCCCGGCGGTCACGGCTCGATCGTCGGCACGCCGATCATCAATCAGCCCCAGGTCGCGATTCTCGACACCGAGGCGCTGGTGAAACGGCCGGTGGTGGTTTCCGACGATAAGGGCGTGGACGCCATCTCGGTGCGGCCGATCATGAACCTCTGCCTCTCGTTCGACCACCGCTTGATCGACGGCGCCTACGCCGTTCAGTTCATGGCCGAGGTCCGCGACAACCTCGAGAGCTGGGGCGAAGAGCGTTATTAGCGACGAATTGGTTCACGCAATTCGGATCGAGCCGGCAGCAGCAAGCGACGCCGAGGCCTTGACGGCGGTCTCATGCCGCGCCTTCGAGCACGACGTCAACTACGGGGCGCCCAATCGCGGCGGCCCGCCCGGTTACGACTCGCCGGCCTGGCAGCGGCGGACGATGAAGGAGGACCGCTTCTTCAAGGTCACGGATGCGGATCGAGTCATTGGTGGGCTCCTTCTCTCACGCCTCGAGGACGGGACGGTGGAGTTTTGCCGCGCCTTTCTCGAGCCCGAGTTCCAGAACAGGGGCATCGGCGGCGAGCTCCTCCGCTTCGCGGAGGGCGTCTTCCCCGAGACCAAGCGCCTCGTCCTCGACACGCCGAGCTGGAACCTGAGGACGCAGCATTTCTACGAGCAGGGCGGCTACGTAAAGATCGGCGAGATCGACAGCGGCGAGGGCTTTCTGCTCTTCCAGTACGAGAAGAAGCTCGAGGCGTGAGCGCAAAGCGAGAGCTCGTCTCGGCCATTCGCAACGGTCTCGCCGTACACGCCGATCCGGTGCGGGCGCCGCAGATGCAGGCTTACCTGAAAACGGATATGCCCTGCCGTGGCGTGACCGTCCCGCTCCAGCGCGAGATCGTCGCGCGGGCCGCCGAGAGCTTTACGATCGAGAACTTCGATGACTGGCACGACACGGTGCTCGAGCTCTGGCGCGGCGCCGGGTATCGCGAGGAGCTCGGCTGCGCGGGCTTCCTCGCCGGGCAGAGCCGCTACCGAAGGTTCCAAACACTCGCTGCTCTGCCGNNGCTCAAGCCACTTCTTCTCGACTATCCCGAGCCGACGAGGGAAATGATGCTCGCCTGGAGCCGCTCGTGCTCGCTGTGGAAACGGCGCAGCTCGATCATCTGCCAGGTTCCCCTAAAAACGAAGACCGACCGCAAGCTCCTCTACGCCTGCATCGAGCCCAATCTCTCCGACGGCGACTTCTTCATCCACAAGGCGATCGGTTGGGCGCTGCGATCGCTCGCACACGTCGACCCGGACAAGGTCGTTCGTTATGTACGGAAGAACGAGAGCCGACTGAGCCCCCTAAGCAGGCGCGAGGCGCTCAAGAACATCCACAGCTAGCCTGGAGCCAGGAGGAACCATGACCTACCGCTACCTGGACGCGAAAGACGTCGAGCCCCAGCACGGTGTGCTCCGGCCGATTCGCCGAACACTCGAGATCGAGTCCTTCGGCGTCAACGAGATCGAGCTGCCGCCGAACTCCGAGACCTATCCCGAGCACGACGAGACGAAGACGAATCACGACGAGCTCTACATCGTGCTCGAGGGCAGCGCCACGATGACGATCGACGGCGAGACGCTGGGGCTGGTTCCCGGCCACTACGTCTACGTCACGCCCGAGTCCAAGCACCACATCGCCCCCGGCTCGAGCGGACTGCGCTACGTCGCCATCGGTGCGCCGGCCGAGGGGAAGCACGGCGGCAGGATCTGAGCGTGACGCGCGCCTACCTGATGCAGCTCGGCACGGTGCCCTACCGGGAGGCCTGGGATCTACAGCGCTCGCTGGCTGCCGCCGTCTCGCAGGGCGCGATCCCCGACACGGTGATCTTCTGCGAGCACCCGCCCGTGATCACCGCCGGGCGCCGTACCGACGAAAGCGAGCTGCACATCCCCGCGGAAGCGGAGATAGAGATCGTCGAGACCGACCGCGGCGGCAAGTCCACCTACCACGGGCCCGGGCAGCTCGTCTGCTACCCGATCCTCGACCTCCATCGCCACGGCAAGGATGTCAAGCTCTACGTGCGCCGGCTCGAGCAGGCGCTCATCCAGACGCTCGCGCCGCTGGGCATCGAGGCGACGAGGATCGAGGGACTGACGGGCGTCTGGATTACTTCCGCCGCCTCCGGCGTGTCGCTCGGAAGCGGAAGACGGGAGGACAGTGTTAGTAGCGCGGCCTTCCGGCTGGAGCGCAGCGAGCGGCGCGAGCGTTCGGTGCAGCCGAATGCGGCCGGTGGTGACGGGCCGCGCAAGGTTGCGTCAATCGGCGTACGCGTCGCCCGCTGGGTGACGACGCACGGCTACGCACTCAACGTCGATCTCGACCCGGCGCCCTTCAGCGACTGGATCACGGCCTGCGGGCTGGAGAACGCCGCCTTCACCACCATCGCCCGCGAGCTCGATCGGCCGGTGCCAGTCGAGGAGATCCGCTCGCTGGCCGCAGAGGCGATCGCCGAGGTGTTCGAGCTCGAGCTCGAGCCGGTACCAATGGAGGACGGCGCCACCGGTCTCTGGCCGCAACCGACCCACGCCAAGCTGGGCGCGAAGGGAACCTGAGTCATGTCGCTCCCCGTCGGAGACCGCCCGCGCCGCCCCGAGTGGATGAAGGTGCGCGCCCCGAGCGCCAATTCGCTCTATGGCGACGTGCGCAAGCTCCTACATGGCCAGCACCTGCACACGGTTTGCGAGGAGGCGCACTGCCCCAACGTCGGCGAGTGCTGGGGACGGGGAACGGCCGCCTTCCAGATCCTCGGCGACACCTGCACCCGGGCCTGTCGCTACTGCAACGTGCGCTCGGGCAAACCCGAGAGCCCGCCCGACCCGGACGAGCCGAGGCGCCTGGCCGAGACCGCCGCCCAGATGAAACTGCGGCACGTCGTCGTCACCTCGGTCGACCGCGACGACCTGCCCGACCGCGGCGCCGGGCACTACGCGGCGACGATCCGGGCGCTGAAAGAGCTTCTCCCGGGCGCCTCGGTCGAGGTGCTGACGCCCGATTTCGCCGGCTTCGAGGAGGAAGCGCTGGCGATCGTTCTGGCCGAGCGACCCGAGGTCTTCAACCACAACATCGAGACCGTCCGTCGCCTGCACGCCAAGATGCGCGGCGCCAAGGCCAGCTACACGGGCTCACTTCAGTTGCTCGCACGCGCGAAGGAGGCGGCCGACTATACCGTCGCGACCAAGTCCGGCTTGATGGTCGGTCTCGGCGAGACGAACGAGGAGATCGCGGACACCCTGCGCGACCTGCGCGACCACGGCGTCGAGATCGTCACCATCGGCCAGTACCTGCAGCCGACNNGATCTCGGGCGCGAGCTCGGCTTCCGCTCGGTCTTCTCGGCTCCGCTCGTTCGCTCCAGTTACCGCGCCGACGAGCAGCACCTCACGATCTCGAAGCCCTAGAGCCGAGAAGACACCGATTCCGTCGCGACAAAGTCACGCTTTCGTCTCACACCCGTGCGTCTTTCCCGAATACGATCGGCTCGGGGAGGAGGTTGGGGCTTC
>PMXT01000123.1 GCA_003170995.1 Actinomycetota bacterium
GCGGCGAGCGTCTTGTTGTGAGCGATCACGAGCGCCGGGCGCTGCAGCTTCTCCATGATCCAGGCCATGGTCGCCGTCTTGCCGGTGCCGGTGGCGCCGAGCAGGGTCTGGTAGCGCTCGCCGGCAACGATACCCGCAGAGATCTCCTCGATCGCCCTGGGCTGGTCGCCGGTCGGCTTGTAGAGGTCGGCCGCCTTCAGCTCGTCCATTGCGAACAAGCGTACCCGCCCCGCCGGGCCTATCGATTCCCGGTGGAAGATGCCGTGCGGGTAGGACGCTTTCGCCGGCTCGTCCTGTTAACCAACGCCGGCGAGTCTTGCCCTCGAGCTCCCGCTACCTCACGTGCTGCGGCGGAAAGTCGCCGTACTGACAGGTTGGCCTGGCGTGACCGTTCGACGTGACTCGGAACTCCCAGGCGAAGCTGAGCTTACGGCTCGGTCTCGTGGGAAGCCCATTGCACCCGTTGCCGTAGCGGATCATGCCCATTTCAGCGTGGAACGACTTCTTTGGCCATCTCTCGACGAAGCCGACTAAAGCCGAGCCGTCGCCCTCGAGCGTGACCCGTGTCGAGCAAACACCGGCAACGTGGAATCCAAAGGCGCCGCCTTGGATCACGCAGCGGCGCGAGCCGACATGGTTAGGAAATACCGCGAGGATCCCGCGCTCATTCTTCAAGCGCAGCGCGGCGTGAATCGCTGCTTCCTGTCTCTGCGTGATCGCTTGCGGACGCTGCGCGCCGCTCCAACCGCAAGAAGCGCCGAGCGCAGCAAGAACAGCGACGGTCACGAGTACTCGCACGATCAGTCCGATCCCAATATACCTTTCACTACGCCGCCGCGTGAACGTCATGTCACAAACGTACTCCGAGCCGAGAGGTAACCGGCTCGCATACACCGACAGCCAGGCCGAGGCCCCTAGCTCGGTTTCGTGCCGGTCCGGAGTACCGGGTAGATGCGTCGGTAGAGCCGCTTCAGCTGCTCGACGCTCTTGACGTAGGCGCGCGTCTCGGGGAAGGCGATGCCTTCGCCCTCGGCCAACCATCTATCCACGTTCTGCTGACCGGCGTTGTAGGCGGCGAGAGCCAGCTTCTCGCTGCCGTACTTCTGCATCAGATGGCGCAGGTACCAGGCTCCGTAGCGAACGTTTATCTCCGGGTTGCCGAGATCCGAGAGCCTGAAGTGAGTGCCGCCGGTGTGATCGGCGATCCCTTGCGCAGTCTTCGGCATCAGCTGCATCAAGCCGATCGCGCCCGAGCTCGAGCGGGCGTCGGCGCGAAAGCGGCTCTCCTGGTAGATGACCGCAGCAAGCAGAGCGGGATCGAGATCGTAGTGCGCGGCGTGGCCGAGCACGATCTGCTCGTAGCGAAGCGGATGCCAGAGACGCGCCCACCAGCCGGGTTGAGCGAGGTGGACGTAGGCGAAGCCGCCGAGTAGAACGACCCCGATCAGCGCGAGGCTGGCCAGGCGTTTCACTAAGTTACCTGGGCGAGAAGCTGCCGCCAGACATCGGCGACGAACGCTTTGAGCTCCTCGAGTGAGCCGTCGTTGTGAAAGACGAAGTCGGCCCGGCGCACCTTCTCGGCGTCCGAGATCAGCCGCTCCTCGCGCTCATCGAGGCGCGAGCCTGCGCGTTTGCGGCGCAACACAGTCGAAGCGGTGATCACGATGACCCTGTCGAAGCGTCCCTCGCCGCGCACCTCGTAAAGAAGCGGCACCTCGATCACGCAGACGGGGGTCGCATCGGGCGATGCGGCCAGCTCCTCGCGGAACAGCCTCTGCGCGCGAATCACGCGCGGGTGAAGTATCGACTCGAGGTAGTAGAGATCCTCGGGGCGCTTGAAGACGCGGTGGCCGAGCACGGCGCGATCGACCTCGCCCTCGCAGGTCAGAACATCATGACCAAAGCGATCTTCGAGCCTGGCGCGCACCTCTTTGTCGCTGTGCAAGAGATCGTGGACGATCTCGTCGCTGGAAAGAGTCGCGGCGCCAAGCGCCTCGAACATACGCAGCGCTTCGCTCTTGCCGGCGCCTACACCACCGGTCAGGGCGACCGCAAGCGGCCGCGTAGGCACTACTCGCCGGGCTCGCCCGCAGCCGTCTCGTCGGCCCCGGCGAGCTCCGACTCGATGCTCTCTTGCTCACCGTCGGCCGCTTGCTCGCTCGCGTCAGCTTCGGCGCCTTCATCGTCTTCAACCTCGGCCGCCGGCTCCGGCTCCGCCTCTTCCTCGGTCTCCGGCTCCTCGCCTTCTGTCTCTGTCTCGGTCTCCGGCTCTTCGCCCGGCGCCTCCTCGGCAACGGGCTCGGCGGTTCTAGGCGCCGCCTCGATCACGACCGGGCCACCTTCGACGCGCTTCATGGAAAGCGAAAGTCTTCTGCGCTCGCCGTCGATCTCGAGCACGACCACACGCACCAGATCGCCCTGCGAGACGACCTCGCGTGGATTCTCGACGTGGTGTTGGGCCAGCTCGGAGATGTGCACCAGCCCCTCGACGCCGGGAACGATCTCGACGAAGGCGCCGAAGGTCACAACCTTGGTCACTCGTCCTTCGACCTCGTCGCCGTCGCCGTAGGCATCGATCACCTGCTGCCAGGGATCCGACTGAGTCTGCTTGAGACCGAGCGAGATGCGCTGGCGCTCGCGATCGATGTCGAGCACCTCGACCTTGACGGTCTGACCGACATCGAGCACTTCCGAGGGGTGGTTGACGTGACTCCAGGAAAGCTCTGAGATGTGGATCAGCCCATCCATGCCGTCGAGATCGACGAAGGCCCCGAAATCGACGATGTTCGAGATCTGACCCTCGATCACATCGCCGGGGTTGAGCCGGTCGAGGATCGCCTGGCGCATCTCCTTGCGCTCGTCCTCGAGCACCGCCCGGCGCGAGAGAACGACGTTGTTGCGCGAGCGGTTGAGCTCGATCACCTTGGCGCGAAGCTCGGTGCCCATGAACTCGTCCAGATCTTGAACGCGGCGAATGTCGACCAGCGAGGCGGGCAGGAAGCCGCGTACGCCGAGGTCGATGATCAGGCCGCCCTTGACGACCTCGATCACGCGGCCCACGATCGGCTCGCCCGACTGCGCCTTCTCCTCGATCGACTTCCAGGCCAGCTCGAAACGGGCGCGCTTCTTGGAGAGGATGAGGCGTCCGTCGGCGTCCTCTTTAGTGAGGACGAGCGCGTCGATCTCGTCTCCGAGCGTGACCTCGTCGGAGGGATCGATCGAGCGCCTGATCGAGAGTTCGGAGGCCGGAATGACGCCCTCCGACTTGTAGCCGATGTCGACCAGCACCTCGTCCTTGTCGACGCGGACGATCGTGCCGTGTACGACCTCACCTTCCTTGATCGTCGGGAAGGTGGATTCGTAATCGGGAATGAGCCGCCCGTCCGGGCCTTCAACCCAGACGCCCGGCTCGGCCTTGATCTCGTCAATCGTTTCGTTGGCCATGCGTCGGCGGAGTATAGCTACGCGACGCAGGGTAGATCCCGCTAGTGAAGCCGTCTACGAGTCTATTCCGATAGAGACGTTGCAGACCTAGTGGAATAGGCTCAAAGGGGTCGCCGCAACATAAGGGCACCGACCCGTTTATTTCGCCTCCGCCCAATTCGCTCCGACCCCAGCCTCGGCCTCCAGCGTCGGCTCGAACGGGTAGGCGGCACGCATCTCGTGCAGAACCAGCTCGCGGCAGCGCTCGAGCTCGTCCGCGGGCAGCTCGAGTAAAAGCTCGTCGTGGATCTGGAGAACGAGCCTGGCCTTCAGCCCCTCTTCGTTCAGGCGCCGGTGAATGGCGATCATCGCCAGCTTGATCACGTCGGCGGCCGTGCCCTGCATGATCGTGTTGACGGCAAGCCGCTCACCCAGCGAGCGCATCTGATGGTTGCTCGAGCGAAGCTCGGGGATCATGCGCCGGCGCCCGAGCAGAGTTGTCACGAAGCCCTTCTTCGTCGCCTCGGCGATCGTGAGGGCGATGAACTCCTGCACGCGCGGGAAACGGGCCAGGTAGGTGTCGATATAGGCGCCGGCCTCCTCGCGCGGGATGCCGAGCTGCTCGGAGAGGCCGAAGGCCGAGATGCCGTAGATGATCCCGAAGTTGACCGCCTTGGCCCGGTTTCGCTCCTCCTTGGTCAGCGTCTCGGGATCCTTGCCGAGCACCTCGGCGGCGGTGCGAGTGTGGATGTCCTCGCCGCGCTCGAACGCTTCGATCAGCTTCTCCTCGCCGCTGACGTGGGCGAGGATACGCAGCTCGACCTGCGAGTAGTCGGCCGAAAGAAGCAGACAGCCTTCTTCGGCCACGAAGGCCGAGCGGATCTCGCGCCCCAGCTCGGTGCGCACGGGGATCGACTGCAGGTTGGGGTTGGAGGTGGAGAGCCGGCCGGTGGCGGCGACGGTCTGGTTGAAGGTCGTGTGCAGGCGCCCGTCTACTTCGGAGATCAGGCTCGGAAGCGGGCCGAGGTAGGTGTTGACCAGCTTGCTCAGCTCGCGCCATTCCTCGATCACCGCCACGATCTCGTGCTCGCTGCGGATCGCTCGCAAAACGCGGGTATCGGTCGAGTAGCCCGTCTTACCGCGGCGCCCCGGCGTCAGGCCCAGTTTCTCGAACAGGATCCGACCGAGCTGTTGCGGTGAGCCGAGCGCCAAGGGCTCGCCGGCCAGCTCTTGCGCGCGTGCCTCTAGCTCGGCGGTGCGCTCGCTGAGGCGGGCTGTGATCTCGCCCATGCGGTAGGCGTCGATCTCGACCCCGGCCTCTTCCATCGCTGCCAGCACGACTGTCAACGGCAGCTCGACCTCCCGGTAGAGACTCTCCAGCTCGAGCTCGCGCAGGCGTTCGCGCAGCAGCGGTGCCAGGCGGCGAGTCGTCTCGGCGTGACGAACGAGCGCGGCCGTCTCCTCCTCAGCGGCGGGCACCGGCTCCAGCTCGAGCGCCTGCTCGTGCGCCAACTCGTCGAGCTCGTAGCCGCTTCGGCCCGGGTCGAGCAGATAGGCGGCGATCATCGTATCCTCGGCGGCCGGGCCGACGCATTCGACCAGCTTCGCCGGAAACGCCTTGAAGTCGTGGGCGACGATTCCGCCCGGCTCCAGCTTGCCTGCGAGCCCGTCCCGCCAGTCGCCGACGAGAACCTCTCCCCCGGCCGCGAAGGCGTAACGGTCTCCATCCCGCGCCAGAGCGCCCGCGGCTCCGCTTGGCAGCTCTCCTTCGCGCCAGCGCACCGGCTCGGCCGCCGTGCGCTCCTCTTCGCTCGCCGGCAACGCCTCGTCGAGCAGATCGAGGCGCCCGAGCATGGAGCGGAACTCGTAGCGCCGAAAGAACTCCTTCAGCCGGGAGCGGTCGGGCGGCGCCGAGACGAGCGCGGCCGCGTCGAAGTCGATCTCGAGGTCGCGGCGTACGGTCGCGAGCAGCTTCGAGTCGCGCGCCTGCTGGACGTTCTCCTCCAGCTTCCTGCGTCGCGCCGGGGTCAGCTCGGCGGTGTGCGCGAGCACCTCCTCCAACGAGCCGTAACGGATGATCAGCTCGGCCGCAGTCTTCTCGCCGATGCCCGGGACACCCGGGATGTTGTCGGAGGCGTCGCCCTTGAGCCCGATGAAGTCGGGGACTTGCTCGGGTGTGATGCCGTAGCGAGCCGTCACGCGCGCGGGCGTGTAGACCTGTACCTCGGAGATCCCGCGCGGAGTCATCATCAGGCAGACGCGCTCGGAGACGAGCTGGAAGGCGTCGCGATCGGTCGAGACGATGCAGGTCTGAACGCCGGCCTGCTCGGCCCGCGTGGCCAGGGTGGCAATCACGTCGTCGGCCTCCCAGCCCTCGAACTCGATGTTCGTGTAGCCGAAGGCCTCGACCAGCGGGCGGAAATGCGGGAACTGCTCGCGCAAGAGGTCGGGCGTCGGTTTGCGATGTGCCTTATAGGCCTCGAGAATCTGCACGCGGTGCACCGGGCGTGTGTCCCAGGCGACCGCAACCCCGCGCGGCTTGTAATCGCTGAGCAGCTTGAGCAGCATGCTCGTAAAGCCGTAGAGCGCGTTCGTGTGAAATCCCTCGCTGGTGGCGATGTCCTCGGGCAGGGCGTAGTAGGCGCGATAGGCGAGGTTGTTGCCGTCAACCAGGAAGAGCTCGCTCGCTCGTGCGGGCGCGTCGTCGAGATCCAGTTCCGCTCCGCTCAGGTCTTTTGGCGACATCGCTTCGAGTCTACGCCGCGCCGTGGGCGCGCATGCCCCCATAGGCGTGTGACCTCAGTCGCCTCCGCGGGAGCGCGTGGGCTTTTACCCAAAAAGAAGGCCGGTTCGAAAACAGAATCAGGAAAGCATAAGAGCCGCAGCACTTACACCAAGCTAATTACTACTTCATAACACCCGACAGGATTATCATATTTCACCCGAACGCTCCGATGCGGTTCATCGTAATGCCAGCCCTGCTCCTCCGCGTACCAATCCTTACGATCCGTTTCCATGTTGAGCAGGGTTTCCGCGACCCGCACCGATCGCGGTATTGAATCGCGCCATATCACGTCAAGACAGGTGCTCTTTACCTTTGTGCGGTAGTTTCCCTGGCTTTCAAACCGTATTACAATCTCATTGTCCTCTCGTTTT
>PMXT01000036.1 GCA_003170995.1 Actinomycetota bacterium
AGACCGATGTCCGAGCCGCCGGAGATGTTCAGGAGGATGCCGGTAGCGCCCTCGATCGAAGCGTCGAGGAGCGGCGAGGCGATCGCCTGCTGAGCGGCTTCAGCGGCGCGGTTCGGCCCCGAGCCGAGACCGATGCCCATGACCGCCGTACCGGCGTCTCGCATGATCGTGAGCACGTCGGCGAAGTCGAGATTGACGAGGCCCGGAGTCGTAATCAGATCGGTGATGCCCTGCACGCCCTGGCGCAGGACGTCGTCGGCCATGCAGAAGGCCTCGACGACAGTGGTCTTCTTCTCCACGACCTCCAGCAGCCGGTCGTTCTCCACCACGATCAGCGTGTCTACCTTGTCGCGCAGATCATCGATCCCGCCAAGCGCTTGATTCGATCGCTTGTGGCCCTCGAAGGTAAACGGCTTCGTAACCACGCCAACGGTGAGCGCTCCCAGCTCCATCGCGATCTCGGCGACGATCGGAGCCGCGCCGGTGCCCGTACCGCCACCCTCGCCGGCCGTGACAAAAACCATGTTGGCGCCCTTCAGCGCTTCCTTCAGCTCGTCGCGGCTTTCCTCGGCCGCCGCCTTGCCAACGTCCGGGTTCGCGCCGGCACCGAGACCGCGCGTCGCCGTAGCGCCGATGTGGATCTTGACGTCGGCGTCGCAATTGAGAAGCGCCTGCGCGTCGGTGTTCACGACGATGAACTCGACCCCGGAGATGCGGGCTTCGACCATGCGGTTGACCGCGTTCGAGCCGCCGCCGCCGACACCGACGACCTTGATCACCGCGAGATAGCTATTCGATTGGTCTTTCATCTTGTGCGACTTGACCCAGGATAGATCTCGGCTGATCACCGAGCCTTAGTGAACCGGCAGCGTACGCGCCCTTTCTGCGACTGTCAATGCGGCATTCAGCCCTCTAGGATGCTTCAACCCTAACGACCTTGGTTCGACTTCAATCCCGTTCCACCTACCGGCCGGTCGGGAACGCTGACGTCGAGATAGGCGATCGACCCGGCGGAAGGAGAGGTGAGATCGGGCAGGATTTTCTCTGCCACGGCCAGTTTCAGCGCTACCTGAGAGGCGTCGCCGAAGCGCAATTCGATGTTCGAGCCGGTCGTGAGGGTCAGCTCGCCGTCGTGAGCAACCACGCTGGTCGGGTGCAGCGAGTGCCCGGAATCGTCGAGTGCAGCAAGCACCCTGACCGCCGTTCTGACGCCGAAATTGGCTACCGGCTCACCGACTACCACCGCCGCCGAAGCCGGCGCCCAGATCCGGGGTAGATTTCGGCTTCGGCCCCGCCGGAGTGAGCGCACGACCTTGCCGCTGGTAGCTATCACCCACGCGTCTCGGCCTCGCCTGAGCACGGCAACGGGATGCTCGCGCGCGACAGAGACGCTCAGCGTATTGGGGAAGGCGCGATCGACCTGGACCGTTCTCACCTCCGGGATCGCCAGAATCGCTTGCTCAACGCCGGCCTTGTCCAGGCCGACCAGGCTTCGGCCCCGGAACGGCTTGACGGCGGTTCTGATCTGGAGAGAGAGTGCCGGCGTGGCGCCCCTGATCTGAACCTTCTCTACCGCGAACAGCGAGCTCTTTAGTGCGAGCACATAGAGACCGACCACGACCGCGAGCACAGTAAAGAGAAGAACGAGTGTGCGCCCGCTCGGCAAGAGCGCTGGCAAAGATCGGTGCCGTTTGTGGCGGCGCCTGATAGGCACGACGACGCGCGCGGTGCTCCTGCGAGCTGTGCTGGCCACGGCGCCTAGTTCGCGGCAGCGGAAGGCGCTCCTACCCGTGTCGCGAGCTATCAGCGTCGAAAGGCGACAGTGAGATCTCGCCGACTAGGCGCACTTCCGGCTCGAGCACGACGCCGAAGCGCCCGAATACGCGACTTCGAGCCTCGTCCATCAGAGCGAGCGCGCCGGCCGTGGTGGCACCGCCGGTGTTCTCGATGAAGTTCGCGTGCTGAAGCGAGAACCTGGCGCCGCCGATCTGTTTGCCCTTGAGTCCGCAGGCGTCGATCATGCGCCCGGCGCCAAGCTCGTGATTCGGATTCTTGAAGACGCTGCCGAAGGAGCGGATTCCCGACGGCTGCCCGGATTTGCGCTGCTCTTTCCTGGCGCGAATGCCGCGCTCGATCTCCTCCGTCGAGCTTCGCTCGAGCCGGAGCTCGGCCTGCACGACGATCTGCCCGGGCTCGAGATCGCAACCCCGGTAGTGAAGGCCGAGCTGGTCGCGATCGAGCCAGCGCTTCCCCTCTCCGTCGACCACGAGCGCCCGCTTCAACACGGCACCGAAATCGCTCCCCCAGGCGCCCGCGTTCATGTACACGCCGCCGCCGACGGTGCCCGGTATCGAGGCTGCGAACTCGAGCCCAGAGAGCCCGGCGGCTTGTGCCAAACGCGCGCAGAGCGCATCCGCCGCTCCGCCCCCGGCGATCATCTTCTCGCCTTCGATCTCGACCGAGGCCAGCTCGCCCTCGAGCCTGAGCGCCAGCGCCTCGACGCCCTCGTCGGCAACGAGCAGATTGGAACCGAAGCCAAGCGGAAGAATGGGCAGATCTCGCTCCACCGCCCAGGCGAGCGCCTGGGATACGTCCTCTTCGCTCCGCGCCCGCGCGAAGCCGCGCGCCGGCCCACCGCTGCCGAAGGTCGCGAAGCGAGCGAGAGCGACATCCTGCTCGACTTTCATCCAAGCGCCTCCAGAAGCATCGGCCCCGCCCTGTCCACGTCGCCCGCGCCGATCGTGAACAGCAGATCTCCGGCTCTGGCCCAGCCAGCCAGGAAGCGAACTCCGTCTGCGAGCGCCGGAGTCCAGGCCAGCGGCATCCCCGGCCTGATCTCGGCCAGGGCATCGACGATCAGCTTTCCGCTCACACCGGCGACGGGTTCCTCGCGAGCGGCGTAGATATCGGCGACACAGACCGCATCGGCGACGGCGAGCGCCGAGGCGAACTCGCGCGCCAGATGACGAGTACGCGAATACAGGTGCGGTTGGAAGAAGATACCCAGGCGCCCGTTCCCCGCCACGGCACGCGCCGCAGCGAGAGTGGCCGCGACCTCGGCCGGATGATGTGCGTAGTCGTCGAAGATGCGTACTCCACCCGCCTCGCCGCGCGCCTCGAAGCGCCTGCCTGCACCCCGGTACTCGACGATCACGCGCTCGGCGGCCGAGCGCTCCACACCCGCCAGCTCGAGTGCCGCCAGCGCCGCCGCGGCATTGAGGCGGTTGTGCTCCCCGGCCAGCGCCAGCGGCAAATCAACCGGCTCCAGCTGCTCGGCGCGCACGACCTTCGGCACCTGGGCGAGCCAATCCTCGAACAGGCGCTCGAGCTCGGCCAGCGAGGCATAGGTCGTGTGATGGTCGAGGTCGACGTTGAGCAGCACGGCGATCTCGGGCCGTAGCGACGCCACCGAGCGATCAGACTCGTCTCCCTCTACCACCAGCCAGCCGGAGCCTGCGCGGGCGTTACCGCCGAGCTGAGCGATCTCACCGCCGACGATGAAAGCCGGGTCGAGGCCGAGGCGATCTAGGCAGAAGGCGATCATCCCACTCGTGGTCGTCTTGCCGTGCGCGCCCGAGACGACGATTGATCGGCGCAACGAGACAAGCTCGGCAAGCAGGTCGGCGCGGGGCCGGCCTTCGATACGTCCGGCGAACGCGGTCGACACGTAGCGCTCCAGCCCGGGATCGGGCAGCGTGGGCTCGGGCTCGATCTCGACGGAGATTCCGGCCGCGCGCACGTTCGCCAGGTAGGGCGTCTCGGACTTGTCCCAGCCCGACACGTCCGCTCCCCACGCCTTGGCGATCACGGCGTAGGCGCTCATGCCGGCGCCGCCGATTCCAGCCAGCCACATCCTCCGACCGTGCAGCGCAGTCACGCTGCTTCCTTCCTTCGCCCGCGCGCCAGCTCGATCAACTCGTCTGCAATCTCCTCGGCGGCGTTCGGACGGGCCAAACGAAGCATCGCAGCGGACATCGCCTCCAGCCGAACGGAATCGTTCAGCAGCTCCAGCAGCAAGCCGGGCGCCTGCTCGAGCTCGCTTTCGGGCAGCGAGATCGCCCCGTCGCCCGCAACGAAGTAGCGCGCGTTCTTGGCCTGGTGATCGGCGGTCGCGTAGGGATAGGGCACGAGCAGCGCCGGCTTCCCCGCGGCCGCCAGCTCCCAGATCGAGCCGCCCGCGCGCGCCAGCACCAGATCACAGGCCGCGAGAGCCGCTCCAAACTCGTTCGTGAACCCCAGCAGCACGTAGTCCGGCCGCTTCACCCTCTCCACAAGCGCCGGGTAGTCGCGCTCCCCGGCCAGGTGCAAGATGGCCGGCCCGCTCTCGCCGAAGCGCTCGACCACGAGCTCGTTCAGCGCCCGCGCCCCCTGGCTGCCACCAAACACGAGCAGGACGGGACCCTGCTCGGGCAGTCCGAAACGCTCGCGCGCCTGCACTCGCTCGGGTGGACGCGACCGCTCCGGCAACGGACGGCCACTGACGCGATACTTGTCTTTCTCTCTACCGGCAATCGGGAAAGAGAGGAAAACCCGGCGCGCAAACGGCTCCGCCAGCCGGTTCGCCAAGCCAAGGTGCGCGTCCGCCTCGCTCAGCGCCGCCGGAATCCGAGCCAGCCAGGCCGCCAGCACCATCGGCCCAGCCACGTAGCCGCCCGCACCGAAGACGACGTCAGGCTTGCGGCGCCTGAGGATTCGCAGGCAGGAGAAGGGGGCCACCAGAGACCGGGCCAGCCCGCGCGCCAGCGCGAGCCCGGGCCGCCGCGAGAAGCCCGAGACGCGGAAGGCGTCGAAGGCGAAGCCGGCCTGCGGCACGAGCTCGGCCTCCATGCGCTCGGACGAACCGGCGAAGGAGACTTCGACGCCACGACGCTGAAGCGCCTCAGCGACCGCGAGCGCGGGCATGAGATGGCCGGCCGTTCCGCCGGCGGCGATCAGACATCTCAGGGGCCGCTGCTTTGTCATGGTTCACCGCGATGTTAAGGAGAATGCCGACCGTCATGAGGGAGACAACCAGACTCGAGCCTCCATATGAGACAAAGGGAAGCGTGATTCCGGTCAGCGGGGCAAGTCCGAACACGGCGGCCAGGTTGATCGCGGCCTGGCCGCAGATCAGCGTCGTGAGCGAAGCGGCAACCGTCTTTCCGAACGGGTCGCGGCAGGCGAGCGCGATTCGCAGACCCGCCCAGGCGAAAAATACGTAGCAGGCGATCAACACGACGATCCCGATCAGCCCCAGCTCCTCGCCGACCACCGAGGCGATCATGTCGGTGTGGGCCTCAGGTAGGTAGTGAATCTTCTGTACACCCTCTCCCAGCCCACGCCCGAAGATGCCGCCCGAGGCAAGCCCGAGGAGCGATTGCATGCCCTGATAACCGCTCCCCTGTGAATTGGCCACCGGGTGCAAGAAGGCGAGAATGCGATCGCGCTGGTAGGGCTCCGACAGGGCCACGACCAGCGCCAGCGTCCCCACCAAGGCGTAGGCGCGCGCAATGAGGCCGAAGGGCACCCCGGTCACCAAGAGCGCCGCCGCGCACATGACGAGAATGCTCGTGACGGTGCCGAGGTCGGGCTCGGCCGCGATCATTCCGCAGGCGATCACGACCATCAGGCCAACCGGCTTTGCCAGCTCGCCCAGAGTCCTCGGCCGGGGACGATTTGCGAGCCGGGCGGGGATCCAAAGCGCCAGAGCCAGCTTGACCAACTCCGATGGCTGCAAGCCGATCGACCCGAGCGAGATCCAACGCCTCGCTCCGTTGACCTGAACGCCGGCCACGAGCACCGCCAGGCAAAGCCCAAGCGAGCCTACGAGAAGCGTCGGCGCGAGCCGGCGCAGCCTCCGGTAATCGAAGTGCGTGAAGGCAATCATCGCGGCCAGCCCGGCGATGGCGTAGACGGCTTGGCGAACCAGATAGGCGCTCGCGTTGCCGTGTCCGAGCGTGGCGGTGGCCGAGGTGGAGCTGAAGACCATCACCAAGCCGAAGGCGACAAGAGCCAGAGTGGCAAAAACCAGGAGCTGAAACTCGAGCTGCATCTTCGGTGCCCGCGCGCGAGCGGGTCTGGAGCTCGAAGCATGTGTCGGTGCGGCGGCGAGGCGGACCGGTGCCTGTGTGCGTCTCGTCGAGGGTCGCGGCGACCGCGCCCTCCCTTGAGCCCGTCTCGAGGCCGTCGTCCCGGGCGGGCGATTTGCTCGCCTCGGCGCGCCGGTCCGAATCGTGCCCGTCTCCTCAAACCAGCTTCCCGTCACGATAGGACGGTTCGACCGCGCGAGCGTGCTTCCTACCGCGAGTGACCGAGACGAAGCGCTAGAGCATCCGCCGCGACCAGGAATCCGGCGCTAGCCTCGGGCTCATCCAGAACACTCCAGCTCGGCGACGAAACGCCGAAACTCGTCGCCCCGCTGCTCGAAGTTGTCGAACTGGTCGAAGCTGGCGCAGGCCGGCGCCAGCAGCACGATCTCGCCGGGACTCGCGTTTCTCGCCGCCTTCGAGACGGCTTGCTCGAGCGTTCCACAATGCTCGAAGGCGACGCCCGCTCGCTCCAGCGCACCGGCTATCTCCTCGGCTGTCTCGCCGACCAGATAGGCACGCGCCTGGTGGCCGCTCAGTTCCCCGGCGAAGGCGTCGAACGACTCACCCTTGCCCCGACCGCCGAGGATGATGTGCAGCGGCTCGGGGTAAGAGGCGACCGCCCGGCGCGCGGCAGCGGTGTTGGTGGCTTTGGAGTCGTTCACGTAGCGAACGCCGGCGATCTCCGCCACGGGCTCGAGTCGGTGCGGAACGCCGGGAAAGGTGCGCAGTGCCTCGGCGATCGCCTCTTCGATAATCCCGGCCGCCCGTGCCGCCTGAGTGGCAGCGGCGGCGTTCTCACGGTTGTGCTCTCCCGGGATCAGCGGCTCGGCCGGAAGCGGATCCTGCG
Source organism: Actinomycetota bacterium (assembly GCA_003170995.1). Taxonomy (GTDB): domain Bacteria; phylum Actinomycetota; class Thermoleophilia; order Gaiellales; family Gaiellaceae; genus Fen-549. The sequence continues at coordinate 6,916 of PMXT01000036.1, forward strand.
CCTCGAACTCGACTCGGCGCCCTTGACCGGGAACCTTTCCAAACCCTCGCGGCAGTACGGCCACGTCATCCTCGAGCTGGTTCTCGAAGATGCGCAGCTTGGCATCCCGGTAGGCCTCGAGACTGCCGTGGCGATCGAGGTGATCGGGCTCGACGTTGAGCAGCACAGCGACCTGAAGGCGCAGGCGCTCGATGTCCTCGAGCTGGAAGCTCGAGAGCTCGCAGACGATCCAGGTATCGGAATCGAGCTTGCCATCGAGATCGCAGATCGCGCGTCCGACGTTGCCGGCCACCTGCACCTTGCGGCCCGCCGAGCGAAAGATCGCTCCCAGTAGCTCGGTCGTCGTCGTCTTCCCGTTCGTACCGGTAACGCCGACGAGGGGATTGGAGAACAGACGCGAAGCCAGCTCGACTTCGCTCCAGACCGGGATCCTGCGTTTACGGGCTGCCTGCACAAGTACCGCCTCCGCCGGTACACCCGGACTCTTCACGATCAGCCCCGCGTTGTTGAGCAAGCGCTCGCTGTCGACACCGAGCCTGAGCTCGATCCCAGCCTTGGCCAGCTCACTCACGTCGAGCTCGGTCGAGCGGTCGACTGCCATGACGGTCACGCCGCGCCGCGCCAAGGCCAGCGCCGCCGCCCGCCCCGACCGGGCCAGGCCCAGCACGAGTACGCGATCAGGCAGCTCGCTCACTTGGGCAGCGGGAGGAGGAAGTTGAAGGCGATGAAATTGCGGTAGTAAAGGGCGAAAGCAAGGGCGCAGAGCATGCCGCAGAGGATCCAGAAGCGCACCATGATCTTCGTTTCCGACCAGGCCTTCATCTCGAAGTGATGGTGGATCGGCGCCATCAAAAAGACCCGGCGCTTGAAAAAGTGGAAGCTGAAGATCTGGATCATCACCGAGAGCGCCTCGATCANNCCCATCGAGCCGGTGTCGCCCATGAACACCTCGGCCGGGAAGGTGTTGTACCAGAGGAAGCCGATCAGTCCCCCGATCAGCGCCGCGGCCAGAATCGCCAGATCGACGAGTCGGGGCTCGCGCGCGCCGGGTAACGGGGACGAGCGCACGTAGGCGATGACCGCGATCGAGAGGAAAGTGAAGGTGGCGATGATGCCGGTGCCGGCGGCCAGGCCGTCGAGGCCGTCGGTGAGGTTGACGCCGTTGGCCGCGCCGGCGATGACGAAGAAGAGCAGCACGTACCAGATCACGCCGAGGTGAAGGCGCGAGTCGGAGAAGGGAATGGCGATCCAGGTCGGCTGGCCGGCGCGATGCGCGAGGTAGCCCGCGCCGACCGTGATCAAAACCAAGAGAAGCATCTTCCAGCGCCCGGCCAATCCAAGCGAGCGTTGGCGGCGTAACTTCATCAGATCGTCGACGAAGCCGATACCCGCGCAGCCAAGCATGATGAAGAGCACGGTCAGCGCCTGGGTGGTGTACTCGCTCAGGACGAGGAAAGAGATGACCGCCGCCGCCAGGAAGAGCACGCCGCCCATCACGGGCGTCCCCTGCTTGACCACGTGCCCCGCCGGCCCCTCCTCGCGTATGTGCTGACCAACATTGTGGTGACGTAAAAACGCGATGAAGCGCGGGCCGGCGAAGATCGAGATCGCAAAAGCCGCGATACCGGCCACGATCACCCTCACCATCGGGCTCGGCAGGCTCAGACTCGCTACTGCGAAGCCGGTGACGAAGCTTGCACTCATGCTGCAAATGCCTCCTCGAGCGCTTTCGCAACCAGCTCGAGACCAACGACCCGCGAGCCTTTGACGAGCACGCAGTCGCCGGGCTGAACCGTTTCCAGAGCCAGTGCGACAGCCTTCTCGGCGTCGGGCGCCCACTCCCTTAGCGGCACCCCGTCGGCCCCCTCCAGGTAAGAGCGGGCGCCGTCCCCAACTGCCAAAACGGCAGCGACGCCGAGCTCTGCCGCTCGGCTCCCTATCTCACGGTGATAGCGGTCGCTCTCTGCCCCGAGCTCCGCCATCGTCCCGAGTATGGCCACCCGCCTACGCCCGACGGCAAGCTGGGCTTGATGCTCGAGCGCCGCGGTTAGTGAGATCGGGTTCGCGTTGTATGAGTCGTTGATCAGAAGTCCTCCGCCGGGTAGCGCGGTTTCTTCGCCGCGCCAGCGAGAGAGCCTAATCGCCCGCGCACCTTCCTGCGCGCCCTCCAGCGGTAGCCCCAACGCACGATAAACAACAAGAGCGGCGAGCGTGTTCTGCACCTGGTGACGAGCACTAGAGGCGAGCTCCAGCTCGACCCGTTCGCCCTCGATCTCGAAGACTGCGCGGGAAGTCTCGTCGCCCGGCTCGAAGGCGACGAGCGACGACGACCCGCCAGGGCCGAAGCGACGCAGATTGATGTCCGCCGGAATGAACGGCTCGAGCAGCGGCTCGTCGGCGGGCACGATTCCCACTCCACCCGGCTCCAGGCCGTGCAGCAGCTCGGCCTTGGCTCGAGCAACCCGCTCGATCGTGCCGAGCAGCTCCAGATGCACAGGCCCGATGCTGGTGATCAATCCGATCTGCGGACGAACGAAGCTGCAGGCCTCCTTGATCTGGCCGAGACCGCGCATTCCGATTTCGACCAGCACCAGTTCGGTGTCCTGCTCGAGGCGGCAGACGGTGAGCGGAATGCCGAGCTCGTTGTTGAAGCTCGCTTCCGCCGCCACGGTCTTGGCTTGCGGAGCGCAGAGTGAAGCCAGGATGTCCTTCGTCGAGGTCTTTCCGGTCGAGCCTGTGATCGCGACAACGCGGGCGTCGGAACGGTCGCGCACCGCCCCGGCGAGCGCGGCCAACGAGGCTTCGGCATCGCGCGGGACCAGCACCGCGGCCGCTCCTCGCTTCAGCGCCTGGGGCGCGAACTCGGCGCCTCGACCGATCGCCACGAAGAGGTCGCCCGGCTCCACGCGACGCGAGTCGATGACGACGCCGGTTATCTCCGTGGCGCCGCTCGTCTTCGTCAGCTCGCCTGCGCAGAGTCGCGAGACCTCGTCGAGAGAAAGTGGAATCACTTTTTTGCCCCAAGCCCGTTGAGAAACTCCGCCGCGACCACTCGATCGTCGAAGGGAAACACCTGACCGGCAATCTCCTGGCCTAGCTCGTGGCCTTTCCCCGCGATGACCACGACGTCGCCCTCGCGCGCCCGGCTGAGTGCTTGCTCGATCGCCGCGCGCCGGTCGAGTTCGAGCTCGACCTGCTTGCCTTCGATTCCGGCGAGAATCTCCTTCGCAATCGCCTGTGGCTTCTCACTGCGTGGGTTGTCCGAGGTAACGATCACTAGGTCACTGAGCTCGGCGACGATCTCTCCCATCAATGGTCTCTTCTCACGGTCGCGGTCGCCTCCGCAGCCGAAGACGCAAATCAACTCCCCTCGCGCCAGCTCACGCGCCGCGGCGAGCACTCTGGCCAGAGCATCGGGAGTATGGGCGTAGTCGACGACGACCGTGAAAGGCTGGCCCCGGTCGATGACCTCGAAGCGGCCCGGGACTCCGCTGAGAGCCACTACTCCGGCTGCGATCTCCGCATCGTCGATACCGAGCAGGCGAGCTATCGCCACAGCGGTGAGCAGGTTCTCGGAATTGAAGGCGCCGCGCAACGGACTACAAAGCTCTAGCTCACCGAGGCGGATTCGCGTCCCCTCGGCGCCCAGTTCGATCTCGTCGGGACGCAGGTCGGCGTCGGGCGCGCGCCCGAAGGTGAGCACCCGTTCCTGGCCGAGGGCGCGCAGCTCGGCGGCGAGGCGGCGCCCGAAGGTGTCATCGACGTTGATCGCGGCGGGCGTCTCGTCGCCCGAGAGGAAGAGACGCCGCTTGGCGCCGAAGTAGTGCTCCATCGATCCATGGAAGTCGAGGTGGTCCTGGCTCAGGTTGGTAAAGGCAAGGGCAGCGAAGCGAACCCGGTCGAGCCGGTGCAGCTCGATCGCATGCGACGAGGCTTCGATCGCGCAACTCCTGTCACCGCCGTCGAGCATCTCCCGGAAAAGCCGCTGCAGGTCGATTGCCTCGGGCGTCGTTCGAGCCATCTTCCTCGGCTCTCCGCCGATCCGGCTCTCGACCGTTCCCACCAGCCCCGGATGCCTACCGGCGGCGGTCAAAATCTCGTAGACGAGAAAACAGGTGGTCGTCTTGCCATTCGTGCCGGTGATCCCCACGACCGAGAGCTCTCGAGTCGGCTCGCCGAAGAAGACGTCAGCGGCCGCCGCCATCGCCGAGCGCGCCGAGGCGACCACCAGCTGCGGCAGATCGAGCTCCAGCGGCCGCTCCACAACCAGGGCTACGGCCCCACGCTCAGCGGCTTCAGGGGCGAAGTCGTGCCCGTCTGCGCGCATACCCGGAACGCAGAAGAAGAGCGAGCCTTTGCCGACGGCACGCACGTCGTAGACCAGGTCGCGCAACTCGACGGGAGCGCGCCGGATTATCTCGCGGGGCTCGAGCGCCGCGATCAAGCGCTCCAAGTTCATCGCCGGGCGAGTCTAGCAGCGTCGGCGGGCGCGACCGACGTGTCCATTCAACTCGTCTTGTCTGGCGCGACCTCGAGATGGCGCAAAGAGTCGAGCGCTATCTCTCTGAAGGCCGGAGCCGCGACGACTCCACCCCAGATCGAGCCTCTGGGCTCATCGACGGTGACCAGGATCACGAGCCGCGGGTTGGAGGCCGGAACGATGCCGACGAAGGAAGCCACGTAATTGTAGGTCGAATAGCCTCCGGTCTTGGGATCGGGCTTCTGGGCGGTGCCGGTCTTGCCGGCCACGGTGTAACCCGGAATCTCCGCCTCCGTCCCGGTTCCCTCGTCGACGACGTTGAGAAGCATTTTCATCAGCTGCGTCGCCACCGCCGGCGTCACCACCGGGCGTCGTTTCGGGGCTGGAGTCGATTTGCTACCGATCCGCGCCACCAGGTGCGGCTGAACCCAGACGCCGCGATTCGAGATCGCCGCGTAGGCGGCGGCGAGCTGAATCGGTGTGACGGCGACTCCCTGCCCGATCGGTATCGTGCCGGCAGCCGATCCGTACCACTTATCGACCGGGAACACGATGCCCTTACTCTCGCCCGGGAAGTCGATACCGGTCATCTTTCCGAAGCCGAAGCGCTTGATCCAACGAGCGAGCCGCTCGGTACCCAGCAGCCGCGAGATCTCGACCGCGCCCACGTTCGAGGAGAGGGTCAAGATCTGCGATACGGTCAGGCGCGCGGTACCGCGTGGATGTGAATCGTGGATCGGCGTGCCCGCGACATCGATCGAGGGAGGCAGCGTGAAAGCTGTTTGTGGCGTGACCAGGCCCTCGGAGAGCGCTCCTGCGATTGTCACCAGCTTGAAGGTCGATCCGGGCTCATAGGTGTCGGTGACAGCGCCGTTGGCGTCGTAGGTAGGCGCGGTCGCCATTGCCAGCACCTCGCCCGAATGCGCGTCTAGCACCACCGCCGACGCCGAGCGAGCCTGCCAGGTCTCGAGGGTCTTGGAAAGCACCTGCTGAACGTAGAGCTGAATCGCGCTGTCGATCGTCAGAGTGAGATCGGTGCCCGGCTTCTCGTACGTCGTGCTGCGCACGTCGATCACGCGCCCGGTCGGATCCTTCACCACCGTCTGCTTGCCGTCGCGCCCGGTGAGCGAGTTGTTGTACTCCTTCTCGAGCCCGCTCAAGCCGAGATTATCGACACCGGCAAAGCCGATCGTCTGAGCGGCGAGCGACCCCTGCGGATAAACACGCTTCGACACCGGGGTGAAGTAAAAGCCCGCGAGCTTCAAGCGCTCGAGCCTCTTCGCCTTGACAACCGGAGCTTGCCTGGCGACGTATACGAATCGCGTCTTGCGATCGGCCAGCTTGATCAGTAGCGTCGTCTCGCCCTGCTGGTCGAGACCAAGCACCTCAGCCGCACGCCGCGACTCCGTCGCTGGAGAGCTCACGAGCCTGGGATCCGCAGAGATCGTGATGGCGTCTTTGTTGGTCGCCAGCTCGACGTTACTGCGATCGACGATCGCGCCACGGGGCGCCGGCACCGTGATCGTCTGTGTCTGTTGAGCGTCTGCGAGCTTGGCGAGCGAGCCGGCTCGAACAATCTGGATCCAACCCGCTCTTGCCAGAGTCCCGGCGAGTGCGAGCACTAGCACTGCCCCGAGCAGCCTAATTCTTCGGTTCGCTGCCCGCTGACTCACTTCCCGCCCGAATCGAGCTGGATATAGGTTGTCTGGCCAGGCCCGATCTGGACCAGCCCCAGCCTCTTGCTGGCAAGCCGCGCGATATGCGACTGCGAAGAGGCCTGAGAGAGCTGCGAGCGGAGCTCGACGTTTTGATCGCTTAACTGTGCTTGCTCGTTGCCATAACTCTCGAGCTGCATGTTCTGGCGCAGCACGGCGACATTGACAGCGACGACGCCCGTCAGAAGCGAGGCCAGGGCGACGATCCAGGCGACGCCACCACGTACCGTCCGCTGGGCCTTGCGCTCTCTTCGTCGCGGTGCCGCTCGCGCCGGTTGGGGTCGCGACGCCGGCCTGGTTACCGGCCGAGTGGCGACGCGTGCGGGCACGGCGCTCACAGCTTCACCGCCGTGCGCAGACGAGCCGACGCAGCTCGCGGGTTGAGAGCGAGCTCGCGCGAGCCCGGACGGATCGCCTTGCGATTGAGCGGGCGCAACTCCGCCTCGCGCCCACAGTTGCAGATCGGGAAATCGGGTGGGCAAACGCAACCGCGCTCCTTCGCACGCAGGAAACGCTTCACGATTCGATCCTCGAGCGAGTGGAAGCTGATAACGGCCAGGCGACCACCGGGACGCAGTAGCTCGAGCGCGTCGGGAAGCGCGTCTGCGAGCGACTGAAGCTCGTCGTTGACGGCGATGCGAAGGGCTTGGAAGACGCGCTTGGCCGGATGCCCCTCGCCGAAGCGCGCCGGAGCGGGGATGGCACCCCTGATCGTCTCGACGAGCTCCGATGTGCGCGTTATCTCTACCTGGCGCCTGCGCTCGGCGATCGCCCGCGCGATCGACTTGGCATAACGCTCCTCGCCGAAGCGACGGAAGATCTTCTCCAGCTCCTTGGCGCTCGCCTCGTTGATGAGATCGCGCGCCGAGTACTCCTCGGACGGATCCATACGCATATCCAGCGGAGCATCGACCGCATAGGAGAAGCCGCGCTCGGGACGATCGATCTGCATGCTCGAGACGCCGAGGTCGAAGAGGACGACGTCGGCCTTGGCGCCGTTCTCCGCCAGGCGCTCGAGCACAGCGGCGAAGTCGCCGTGCAGGAAACGTGCCTGCACGCCGGCTCGGCGTCGGAAGCTTTCGAAGTAGGGTCGCACCGAGGGATCGCGGTCGATCGCGATCAACTTCCCCTCACCGCGCAGATCGGATGCGAGCAGGCTCGCGTGGCCGCCGGCGCCAAAGGTCGTGTCGACAACTACATCGCCCGGGCAAACGGCGAGCAGATCGCGAACCTCATCGGCGAGGACGGGGACGTGATCAGTCGTGCTGGGCTGCAAGGCGTTCGGCAGCATCCTCAACGTTCTCCTCTACTTGTTTCATGTATCCGCGCCAGGCTGTGCGATCCCAGACTTCCAGGTGATCGAAGACACCGACGACAATGACCTCGCGCTCGATCTCCGCGCTCTGGAGCAACGCTTGCGGCACCATTACTCTTCCCTGCTTGTCCGGCACGGCCTCGACAGCGCCCGAGAAGTAGAAGCGGTGCATGAGCCTGCCCTCACGAGAGAGTTGGTCGAGCTTCGCCAGGCGAGCCTCGATCGCGCGTGAGAACTCCTCTTTGCTGAAGATGCTGAGGGAGTTGTCCATCCCGCGCGTCAGCACCAAACCCTCGGCGAAGCGCGGCCTGAACCGCGCCGGAAGTGTCAGCCGGTTTTTCTCGTCAAGGGTGTGCTCGTACTCACCGGAAAGCATTTGATCGCCCGTTTTCGTGGTCCACGTTTCCCCACTTTAACCCACAACTTCCCACAATGCAACCCTGGAAGACCACAACAGGCGCGATTCGGTCGAGAAGAGAGCTACTGCGTCGGCACTACCTCGTTACGGATGTGCGAAAGCCGGCGCCATTCGGTCACTCACTGGTGCGGAATCCGGTTGTAGGCTGAAACCGGGTGGTGGGGATTGGGGTGCCCCAGGCCCCGGGCTAAGTCCGCAAAGAGCGAACAATGGGGCGCGAGCTCGAGGCGCGCGCAGAAAGCGAAGTCGCTAACTAGCTAGCGTGAGCTGGCGCTCATAGGGACCGTTGCCAGTGAGAACGGTCGCGCCGCAACGAGCCGCGAGCTGAATGGCTTCGGCGACCAGCATCCCCGCGGCCAGGCCGTAGGTGAGCCCGGCGGCGAAGCAGTCGCCGCAGCCATAGCTGTCGACGATCGGGCCCGGGGGCTCGATCACTTCGTAGCGACCGCCGGGCTCGAGCGTGCCGCCGCGCGCCCCTTCGGTGCGAACGACCAGGCGTGGCGGCGGATCGAGGTCGCCACGCTGGTAGCGCTCGTTCGGGTCGAAGTCACTGCCGACAATTACGTCGAGCTCAACACCGGCCTCTTGCAGCACTTCCAAAGAGCGTGAGGCAGCGACGAGAACGCGCGCCTTGCGCGCTCGACGAACGGCCTCAGCGTCGCCGCTGACGAAGTAGACGCCGTCTGCTCCCTCGAGCTCACTCCAGGGCAGTTCCGGGTCGTCACCGCGCAGCGTCAACCTCTCCCCCACGACCGTGATCGTCCGCTCGCCGTCGTTGTCGACGAAGGTGATGCCGTGGCGCTGCGGCAGGTCGGTCTCGCAGGCGAACACCCGAACGCGCTGCGCCTCGAGCCTCTCACGCGCGCGGCGGCCACGCTCGTCGGCGCCGAAGGTGGTGAAGAGCAGCGCGTCGCCGGCGAGATTCGCGAGCTGAACCGCGGCCACCGCGCCACCACCGGCCGCATCACCCCAACCCCGGCTGGCGTGCACTATCTCGCCCTGCGTGGGCACACGAGCAACGCGCAGGAAATCGATCCACTCGACATGACCGACTACGGCAAGGCGCATGGGACTAGAGTCTATTCCGGTAGAGATGTTGCAGACCTAGTGGAATAGGCTCTCAGTGTCCCATGTCCATGCGCTCACTGAGAACGAAGGCAGCCGTTCGCGCGGCGCGCCGGGAAACGATGCCCCGGCCCAACCGGATCGACAGGCGTGCTCTCTGGATCGGAGTCGCCACTTTTCTCGGCTCGCTGACGATACAGATCGCGATCATCGCCGCCGCGGCGCTGCGAGGAGGTTCATCTCCCTACGACGGAAGCGCCTCGGTTCTTCTCTCGCGCGAGCATCACATCGGCGACGTGGCCGCGATCGCCGGTATCAACTGCGTCTGGCTGCTTGCGATCGCAATGCTCGCCTGGCCGATTGCGCGCCTCTGGAGCTGGGGAATCCACGACACCTGGGATCACCCGAACGTGAACATCGCTGCGCGATTCCTCTATCCGCTAGTTGCGTTAGTTCTACTGATCGCTCTCTGGTGGGTTTTCACAGAGCAGGCGTCGGCGCTCGACGGACGCCTGGTCTCACACTGGGCTCTCTTCGCGACGCTTCCGCATGGAACGCTCGAGTTCGGCGCGTTCCTGCTTCCGCTGGCAACCGCCGCGAGCTGCATCTTCGCGCCGGCCGCGAAACCCGGGCGCCTGCTCCTACGAGCCATCTCGGTATCCGTTCCTCTCGTCCTCGTCGCCGCTTCCGTCGAGGTCTATCTGACGCCGCACCTGCTGATTCCTTTTCAGAGCGTCTGACGAAAAGAAGCACTCCGCCGCCTGACCGCGCAAGAACGAGCTTCGGAGCTAGAGTCCATTCGATGGTTACTTCTCGATTCGCCCATGCCGAACCGGTCGCCGATTCCAGAGAGCGCCAGATCGCGTTCGTATCGACGCCGCTCGGCACGCTCGTCGTCGAGGCCTCTACGCGCGGGTTGACATACATCGACCTCGCCCGTTCCGGCGATCACGAGCACGTTTCCGAGCCGGCGCCGGGCAGCATCCTCGCCGAGGCCGTACGCCAGCTCGAGGAGTACTTCGCCGGCAGCCGACGCGAGTTCGACCTTCCGCTCGACCTGCAACTGGGCGAGTTCGAGCGCCGTGTGATGGAAGAGCTAGCCCGCGTCCCCTATGGCACCACGGTCAGCTACGGCGGACTCGCCGCCATGGCCGGTCATCCGGGCGCGGCCCGCGCCGTCGGCAACGTGATGCGCTCGAACCAGCTGATGATTGTCCTTCCCTGCCACCGCGTGATCGGCGCCGACGGCTCGCTCAGAGGTTACGGCGGGCTAGGTTCCGGGCTCGGGCACAAGCGCTGGCTGCTGGAGCTCGAGGGCGCTTCACTTCAGCCGTCCAGCAGCCGGTAGCCGACGCCCCACTCGTTGATCACCGAAGGGTTCGTCGCCGCCCTGATCGAGATCTACCTGACGCCGCATCTGCTAATTCCTCTCTAAAAACTCGAATCAGAATGACGACCTGTCGACTGGGTGTGATCGGTGGATGCGAGGCTAGGACGCAGTGTCGCGTTCGTAGCCGGGGCTACGGGCGCGACC
>PMXT01000104.1 GCA_003170995.1 Actinomycetota bacterium
GCGAAGGTCCGTGCGGTTCCAGACGTAAAGGCCGCGAGCGGTGGAGTCGGAAGCCTCTCCTGCTCGATCGTCGGCAAGAACGGCAAGGTCATCTCCACCGGTGGAGCCCCGAACCTCGGCTTCAGCATCGATCCGTCCGTTTCGCAGCTGAACACCCTCTCTCTGGTCTCCGGCTCCTGGCCCAAGGCGGGCGAGGTGGTGATCGACCAGTCGGCCGCCGACAAAGGCGGCTACAAGGCCGGCGACATCGTCGGCATCCTCACCAACGGCCCGGTGCGCAAGGTGCGGTTGTCGGGCATCGTCAAATTCGGATCGTCGAACGGGATCCTGGGTGCCACCCTCGCCGGCTTCGACCTCGCCACCGCGCAACGGCTCTTCGATCGTCAGGGAAAACTCGACAGCATCCAGGCGATCGCCAAGCTCGGCGTCTCTCCCGCCCGGCTCGTAAAAGAGCTTCGCAGTGCTCTTCCGAAAAGCGTGACCGTGCGAACCGGCGCTCAGGAAGCCTCGAAGGCTACGGCGGACACCTCGAAACAGATCTCGGCTTTCCAGTACTTCCTGCTCGCCTTTGCCGGCATCGCGCTCTTCGTCGGCAGCTTCGTGATCATCAACACGCTCTCGATCACGGTCGCCCAGCGCACACGCGAGTTCGCGACGCTGAGAACGCTCGGCGGCTCGCGCGCCCAGGTCATGGTCTCGATCCTCACGGAGGCGGCGATCGTCGGAGTAGTAGCCTCGATCACCGGCCTCCTCCTCGGCTTCGGTCTGGCCATAGGCCTGATGCGCCTGTTCCAGAGCCTGGGCCTTGAGCTGCCGAAGAACGCGATGGTGATCGAGCCCCGGACCGTAATCGTCTCCCTCGCCGTCGGAATCATCGTGACGCTGATCGCCAGCGCCAGGCCGGCGCTCAGGGCAACCAGGGTGCCGCCGATCGCCGCGGTTCGAGAGGGCGCGGTGCTCCCGCCCTCTCGCTTCCACCGCTTCCGCACCCCGGGGTCGCTGGCGCTGACGGCGCTCGGGTTCCTGCTGCTCATGCTCGGACTGTTCGCGCACGGCTTGACCACCAAGGAGATCCTGCTCACCCTGGGCGGTGGCGCGGTGTTTATCTTCATCGGCGTCTCGCTCGTGATCGCCCGTGTGGTCAAGCCGATCGCCCGAGCCGTCAGCCCATTGGGGACGCTGGCGGTGACGCTACTCTCGGTCGTCGTCTGGCCGCTCTCGGTTCTGTCCTGGCTGGTCAAGCTGGCCTTGCTCAGGCGGCCGGAGTTCCCCGGCGTCATCCCCGACCGGGTCATGAACCACCTAGCGCTCCAGAACTCGGGTCGAAACCCCGAGCGGACGGCTTCCTCCGCCGCCGCCTTGATGATCGGACTGGCACTGGTGACGCTCGTGTCCGTACTGGCAGCGAGCCTGATCGGCTCATTCAAGGGCGCCGTCGATGCGATCTTCACCGGCAGTTATGCGATCACGCCCGTCAACCAGAGCTCGGTTACCGGTATGCCCGTTGCCGTCTCCAACGCCGTGGCCAAGGTTCCGGGTGTCGAAGCGATCAGCAGCGTGCGAGCCGGCTTTGGTCTCGTGTACGGCAAGAGCGACATGGTCAACGCCGTCGACGGCCAGCCAAGCCAGGTCTTTCGACTCGACTGGAAGGTTGGCTCCGAGAAAACCCTGGATTCGCTGGGCTCGAACGGAGCGATCGTTCCCGAGCGCTTCGCCGACAAGCATCACCTGCGGCTCAACTCGCCGCTCACGGTCGTCACCCCGTCCGGAAAGACGCTCGACCTGAGCGTGAAGGGAATCTTCAAGCCGCCGACGGGAGGCTCCGCCTTCGGCGACGTGACCTTCTCGGCCCGCACGTTCGATGCTAACTTCCAGGATCCGTCGAGCATGTACACGCTCCTGAAGATGAAGGGCGGGGCGACCGCGGCCAACTCGACGGCGCTCGATAAGGCACTGGCCGGCTTCCCGAATGCCCAGGCGCAGACCCGCCAGCAGTTCGTGAACAGCCAGATCGCACAGCTCAACCCGATCCTGATGGTGCTCTACGTGCTGCTTGCCTTCTCGGTGCTGATCAGCGTCGTCGGGATCATCGTGATGCTGGTGCTGACCGTGTACGAACGAACGCGAGAGCTGGGGATGCTGCGCGCGATCGGAGTTACGCAGCGGCAGACGCGGCGCATGATCCGGCACGAGGCGGTGATCACGGCCCTGATCGGCGGTGCTCTCGGGATCGGGCTCGGTCTGGTCTTCGGCGTGCTCCTCGTCAGTCGCATGCCCTACGTGAGCTTCTCCCTCCCGACCGGGCAACTCATCCTCTGCGGGATTGCAGCGGTGATCATCGGCATCGTCGCGGCGATCTTCCCGGCGCGACGAGCGGCAAGACTTAACGTGCTCGAGGCTCTTCAGTACGAATAGCGCGTGGGTACGGCTCGCACGAGCGAACCACTACTCTGAGCTAGGAATGAACCGCGACTTACTCGAGCAGACGCTGGCCGAGCTCGGCCAGCCCGCCTACCGCGCCCGCCAGGTGTGGGAGCGCGCCTGCGCCGGTGCGAACTCCTACGAAGAGATGACCGCGCTACCGAAAGACCTGCGCTCCAAGCTCGCTGACCGTATGCCTTTCTCCACGCTGACTCTCACGCGCCGGCTCGAAGCCCGCGACGGCACGATCAAGGCGCTCTTCCATACCTACGACGGCCATCCGGTCGAGTCGGTGCTGATGCGCTACCGCGACGCGCGCCGCTCGGTCTGCATCTCAACCCAGTCGGGCTGCCCGCTCCAGTGCGCCTTCTGCGCCAGCGGCCAGATGGGCTTTCGACGCAACCTGAGCGCCTGGGAGATCGTCGAGCAGGCGCTGTTCTTTCTCCGGGACCTCTCTTCAGCGGAAGGCACAGTGCAAGACGCACGGGCCCGGACAGAACCGGGCCGGCAGCGACGTCAGACGGCACCGGAGGCCGGCTCCGCCGGCCGGGAGGAGACGCCGGCCAGGGGCCTGAGCAATGCCGCTCTCATGGGCATGGGCGAACCGCTGATGAACCTCGAGGCCGTTCTACCGGCCGTCCGCGCCCTTCCCGACCTCGGCATCGGGCTGCGCCACACGGCGATCTCGACCGCCGGCTGGGTGCCTGGGATCGATCGGCTGACTACGGAAGGGCTGCCCGTGAAGCTGGCGCTCTCGCTACACGCGCCCGACGACGAGCTGCGCCGCACGCTGATGCCGGTCACCGCCCGCTTCCCGGTCGCCGAGGTGCTGGCGGCCTGCAAGCGCTTCTACGCCGTTCGCCGGCGCAAGGTACTGGTCGAATACCTGATGCTCAGCGGCGTCAACGACCATCGCGAGCAGGCGCGAGCGCTCACACGACTGCTCAATCCGAAGGTCTTCAAGCTCAACCTGATTCCCTACAACGAGACGACCGGCGCCTTCCGCGGCTCGAGTCGCGCGGCGATCGATGCCTTCCGCGAGACGCTCTCGAAGGGCGGGCTCGAAACGACCGTGCGCGTCGCCCGCGGGCGCGAGATCGAAGCCGCCTGCGGACAACTCGCCGGAGTCGCGAGTGCGGACAGTCGTACTCACACGCCGACGTTGTGAGAGAGTACGCGCCATGATCGCCGTCGAGGATCTGCGCAAGCGCTACGGCAAGACGCAGGCCGTGGACGGGCTCAGCTTCACGGTCGAGCCCGGCCGGGTGGTCGGCTTTCTCGGCCCCAACGGCGCCGGCAAGACGACGACGCTGCGCGTCCTGCTCGGGCTCGTACGCGCCAACTCCGGCCAGGCGACGATTCTCGGTAAGAGCTATGCGCAACTAGAGCGTCCCTTCTGCCAGGTTGGTGCCGTGCTCGAGGCCTCGGGCTTCCACCCCGGTCGCAAGGCTCGCAATCATCTGCGCATACTTGCTCGAGCTGGCCACGCACCCCAAAAACGCGTCGACGAGGTGCTGGCCAAGGTCGGGCTCGAGGAAGCGGCGAGAAAGCGCGTCGGTGGCTACTCGCTCGGGATGCGCCAGCGCCTGGCGCTGGCCTCGGCATTGCTCGGTGACCCGGGCGTTCTGATCCTGGACGAGCCGTCCAACGGCCTCGACCCGGAAGGAATCCGCTGGCTGCGCGACTTTCTGCGCTCGCTGGCGGCAGAGGGCCGCTCCGTACTCATCTCCAGTCATGTGCTGGCCGAGGTCGAGCAGACGGTGGACGAGGTCGTGATCATCAACAAGGGCAAGCTAGTTGCGCACGGCAGCATCGAAGAGCTCAAGCGCGGCGTGAAAGGAAGCGTTAGAGTCTCGAGCCCACAGGCCAAGGAGCTCGAGAAGAAGCTCGCCAAGACCGGCTTCGAGGTCAGCGCGGATGGAAACGCACTTCTCGTCGCCGGCGCCACGAGCGCCCAGATCGGGGAGATCGCCGCCAAGAGCTCGCTCGTCTTGCACGAGCTGACTCCGGTCGCAGCGCAACTCGAAGACATTTTCTTCGAACTCACCTCCGGGGAGCCGAAGTGATCGCCGCGCTTTCCTCCGAGTGGCTGAAGATCCGCACCACGCGCACGTTTTTCTGGCTGCTGGTCGCGCTCTTTGCGCTGATCACACTGATCGTCGTCGCCGGCGTCGTCGGGAGCCAGAAGCAGAACATCTCCAGCGCGCACGACCAGCTCAACCTACTCGGGATCGGCTCGCTCGCCCTGCGCGCGCAGCTGTTCGGGATCGTCTGCTTCGTGCTCGTCATCGCCCTCCTCGCGGACCGCCGGCGGCACCCTCGGCTCGCGTTCCTCGTGCCGCTCGTGGTCCTCGCCTGGGCGAACCTCCACGGGAGCTTCTTCCTGGGCGTCGGCGCGGCGGCGCTGGCGCTCCTCGCGGATCTGCACCAGCCGGACGGGACTCGGCTGCGAAGCACCGCGAACCTTGTTCTGAGCGCGATCGCGAGCGTCGTGACCCCGTTCGGCGCCGGCTCCTGGTCCTACGCGGTGGGGCTCTCGACGAACAACGACGTGGCGCGCCTCGTCACGGAGTGGCAG
>PMXT01000190.1 GCA_003170995.1 Actinomycetota bacterium
AACGCGGCCGGGTTCCTCTCGTCGGTGGCGCGCGGCGGCCTGCAGTTCATGCTCATCATCTGGCTGCAGGGAATCTGGCTGCCCGAGCACGGCTACAGCTTCGCGCGAACGCCGCTCTGGGCCGGTATCTACATGATCCCGCTCAACGTCGGCTTCCTCACCGCCGGGCCGATCTCGGGCTGGCTCTCCGACAAGTTCGGAGCGCGACCGTTCGCGACCGGCGGCATGCTGCTCGCCGCCGCCAGCTTCGGCGGCATGATGGCGCTTCCGGTGAACTTCACCTACTGGCTGTTCGCGCTCATGATCTTCGCCAACGGCGTCGCCTTCGGCCTGTTCGCGGCGCCGAACACGACCTCGATCATGAACAGCGTCCCCGCTCGCTACCGCGGCGTCGCCTCCGGCATGCGCGTCACCTTCCAGAACACCGGCATGCCCGTCTCGATCGCGATCTTCTTCTCGCTGATGATCATCGGGCTCACGAGCCGCGTCCCGCATACGCTCTACGCGGGGCTCACCGCCAACGGCGTCCCAAACGGGACGGCGAGCTCACTCGCCCACCTCCCCGCCGTCGGCTATCTCTTCGCCGCCTTCCTCGGCTCGAACCCGCTGCACTCGCTGCTCGGCCCCAAGGTGCTGGCCGCGCTGACACCGGCGCAGCAGGCGAACCTGACCGGCCGCAGCTTCTTCCCGTCGCTCATCTCCGACCCGTTCAAGCACGGGCTCGTGATCATCCTCACCTTCTCGATCGTCATGTGCCTGCTCGCCGCCTGGGCCTCCTGGCTCCGCGGTGCCAGGTACATCCACCAAGAAGAGGAAGACGAAGAGGACGTGCTCGCCCCGAGCGACCTCGTCTGATTGAGCACGCGCTCCGCGAGGGCTGGCCCCTCGACGCGAAGAAGATCACCTGCCCGGTGCGAGTGGTGTGGGGCAGTGACGACAAGCTCCTGCCCTGACCGTCGGTCGCTGCCTCTAGCTTGATGTGACGGTTGAGACGGCGGAGTTGATTGTTGGGTTTACCGCGGGGTGATGGCGTGCGAGCGGCTCGAGTGGATTGTGGTCGCGTAAGAAACCGGTAGGCCTGCGGCTGCTTAAGCCGAGTTGAGCTGACAGGCGCCGCTTTTTCTCAGGTTCTGGGCAGATACCGGGGTCTCTCGTCCACGCAACTAGGGCGCGGGCAGCGGTTGCCAGTCCGGTAACGCGTCGTCAACCTTGGCGGTACGGGTCAAACAGCGTTTCTTTCCGGAAAGCGGCATCACGCAGATGTCACCGTTGGTAACGCCGCCGAGAACAAAGGCCATCTCTCTGCTATCGGGCGACCAGGCCGGAGCTGTAAAGTCGCCTGATTCTTTGCTGGCAGGCGCGAGACCGGTTCCGTCGGGACGAATCAGATAGATACCGCTCTTCGCTCCGAACATGCGAGTGAACGCGATTCGGCGACCATCCGGTGACCAGGCCGGTAAAGCGTCTCCTCCAGCCGTCAAGCGACGTGCGCCGCTACCGTCGGGACGGATCAGCCACATAGTGAGGCCCTTGCAAAAGGCGATCGTCCGCCCATCCGGCGACCAGGAGGCGGCAAACACGACGCCCGACGTATGAGGAACATCGACGACCTTGCCGGTCTTGATTGTGAGGATCGAGAGGCGAGCCTCGCAGAATCCGGTATCGCATGGTTTCCCACGCAGGAAAACCAGACGTTTCCCGTCCGGCGACCAGGCCGGATAAGCGGGCCAATCGGTGAACGCTCCGGTGAGGACGCGCCGCCTGTTCTTGCCATCCGAGTCGATCAAGAAGAGCGAGCTGGACTTGGCACCGAGAGCGAAGAACGCGATCCGGCGACCGTCCGGCGACCATTTTGGCCCCGCGCTATCCGCCGGCTGGTTGCTCAGCCGGGTATCACCTTTGCCGTCTGCTCCGATCAAGTAGATCCCGCCCGGACGAGAATTCGAGTCGGAGTAGCTCTGATAGACGATCTTCTCCGATGAACTGCTCGGGCTCTTGCCTCCGCAGCCTGGCGCGAGCACGAGCAATGCGAGCACGCCTAGTCCGAGCATCCTCTTCATCGAGCGAGTTCCTCCTCGTGGCCGGGAATTGAGCGCAGCCTATAGACGGAGAGAAGAACCGTCCAGCTCCCGCTGCGCGAGGGCTGGGCGCTCGACGCGGAGAGGATCACCTGCCCGGTACGAATCGTGTGGCGAACCGACGACAAGATCCTGCCCTGGCCGTCAGCCGCGCTTGCTACAGGGATGAGTGGCTACCGCACGCGGACTGGGTGGTACTCGACGGCGTCGGGCATTGTCCGCAGCTGGATGTGCCGGTTGAGACGGCGAAGTTGATTGTCGGGTTTACCGCGGGGTGAATCTGATATTCAAGAGCAACGCCCGCTTGTTCGTTACAGCTTGGCACTAGAATCGCTACTTAGCCCAGGCGGTTCACTTGACAGGATCTTCGTCGTCGGAGATTTCCAAGTAGGGACGGAAGGCTGGGTGAATCCGATAACGCGACGGCGCGGATCGGGCGTTTCCAAGTCGGCGTGCGAGTGCGTCCGCACGTTGCATATCTCGATGATCGTCGGAGTAGCTGAACGCCCCATCGCGCACTTCAACCCCGAAGAACGACAGGATGCGTAGGCTTTCAATCACCTTATTCTGA
Source organism: Actinomycetota bacterium (assembly GCA_003170995.1). GTDB lineage: Bacteria > Actinomycetota > Thermoleophilia > Gaiellales > Gaiellaceae > Fen-549. Next base: position 2,650 of record PMXT01000190.1, read on the forward strand.
CGGTCATCTTCGATTCCGGCAGCCTTTAGGGTTGGCTCGATATCGGCTCTGCTCAGCACGGGCTCTGAACCGGCGAATTCATATAACACTGTTTCAAGCGGCGATCCGAGAGCTTCGTCTTCTACCAAAATAGCTTCGAAGGCGAACTGCGAGTAGACGCGCTCCGCCTCCCGGATGTCCGCAACTTCAACTCGTTCATGACCCCGGTTTATCGCGGCGGTGATCGCCGCGTTGCAGAAATAGACCATGTCTCTGGGTCGAGGCAGGATGCGACCCGTGATATAGGCTCGGATTGGGACACCACCGACGTCATTGACGAAGTACTTTCCCCAAAGCTCGTCAGGAGGAGCTTCTCTGTTTCTTGCCGCGGCGTAACGTTCCTCAACGACGCGGAGAAGAAGCTCGCGGTCGTCCCAAGCGATCCTGGTAACCGGGATCTTGTCAGGTTCTCGCGCCGAACGTAGTACGTGCGCGAATATGTCGCTCCTCAAGAACACTGCAAGGGAGAGAGGGACCGGGCGATGCCCTGAATCATCCTTCGCGAACTCCGTCTCAAGTCGACCGATCGCCGTAAGAAGCCCCAGAAGGAACACTGATAAGCCGTCGAGATCTGTCCCACGATCCCAAGGCTTGTCCAGGTTGTCTATAAGCACGGCGACTTGAGTGCGCTTTTCGAGCAGCCGTCCGAGGAGCTTACGCAGATCTCTGATGGGCTTCGCGTGCAGAGCCTTCGTGATTTGAGCCCGCTCTGCTTCGATACTCTTTTGTTCAGGCAAGCCGATGAGCGAGTCGATAGCACGCTCGAGCCTCACGGCGAAATCGAGTGTGAGAATGTTGCCTTCGCCGCGGAGGTACTCGATAAGGTCGGCCTCAGGAGTACCCGACTCCGGAAGCGCTGGACGAGCCTCGATCTCGTGAGCGGCAGCCAACGTGATTTCAGAAAGAATCAGGTACTTCCAGAGTGTTTCGATTACGTAGTCCTGCGCATCTGGGGCGCTAAAGCGTCCGAGAAGACGGACGACACTTTCAAGCTCGTAGCCATACGGCTTGATTACGCATACGAGCCGGCGGCGGTCGTCCGCAAGTACCTCGCTCGCACGAATGAGATTCGCAGTCTTTCCGGTTCCCTTCCGCCCAACAAAAACCATAGTCTTCGAAGACAGAACTTCGTCGAACGCAACCGTTTCGACGAAGTACTCGCTCAGCACGTCCGCTTCGTTCTCCGCCACCGGATCGCCAAGTCGTAGCGACCTTAGCTCCGTCGCAAGGTGCAGTCGTCGTTTGCGTACCTCGGCATCTCGACCCGACGCGTGCGCCGCCGCCAAGTTCCGGATTAGCCACCGGTCGACATACGCGACGCAATCGCGCGCCGTCTTGTACGTGTACAGGAGATCCTGATAGTCGATAGGAGCCGGGTACTCGTCCTGCGCCACCATCAGCAGCGGCCTCTGCATACCGTGTGCCAAACCCGAGATAAGAGCGGAACGCGCATTGTGTACGTCAGAGCCAACTCGACGCGGCGAGACGAAATGAACGACAACGGCCGCGGCTGTATAGATCTGCTGTGCGTACCAAGTTAGGGGCTGAACTGCCGATTCCGTTGCGTCGTCAACGATGACAGTGAGTCCAGCCCTCTGCTCCTGAAAGATCCGACGTCGAATGTCGCGCTCAGCGTCGCTTTTATGAGGGCTCGTGACGTAAAGGACTGACTCAAGAACGGCGGGCTGTAGTGACGGAGCGATAGCGCGTTCGAAGATGGTTTCAGTATCTAGGTACGGCCGATCTCTTAAGAACGCGATTCTGATGTCATCGGAATTCGAGTACGCCTGATAACCAACCGTGGCGAGCACCTTGACTTGCTTCCAACGACGCTCGGCAAGCTCATCCGTCGCGTCCCGCAGAAGCCAGACGCAGCGTTCCGCGCCGATGGCGTAGCCAAGTTCGAACATTACGTTCTGGTTGAGGTCGGTGACCTCGAACACGGAGACATCGGCGGCGTCGATCGCCTTCACTATTTGATCGATAATGAGCTTCCCGGTGGTAAAGAGATTCTCCCAAGTCACAGCGTCTACGGCGGCTATCTGCCCGATGCTCTTCGCCGCGTTCGCCATCGTTTCGCTGAGCAGCGGTGGTTTTGACGGGTAGCCAAAGAAAACACTGGCGACTGAGCCTTCGTTCATGACTCAAGTCTATTCCGTGTGTAGGCGGTTACCCGACTTCGTTGACAACATCCAACAGTCCAGCGACCGACCCGCGCGGGCGCGGCTCACTCACGCCACTCGGACGCCTCGCTACTTCAGCCCCTCGCCCGAAAAACCGGCCACGGCGCCCGAACGCCAGCCCCCACGCTCCTCGGTTTCTCGGGGCGCCGCCAGGTGTGCAGCGCCGGAGGGGACAGTG
>PMXT01000090.1 GCA_003170995.1 Actinomycetota bacterium
GGCGTTCTGGTGGACTGTCGTCAGCGCCGGTCGCATCAGCGGTGCAAAGGGCGAGTCGTCGAAGCCCACTATCGCGACGTCCTCCGGCACCCGTAGGCCGGCCTCCTCGATGGCGACGATGGCGCCCACGGCCGCCATGTCGCTCGCCACCGCGACCGCATCGGGCGGTTCGGGAAGTGCGAGCAGCCGCTTCATCTGTTCATAGCCCGAGCCATGAGTGAAGTCACCCTCGACCACGTACTCCGGGCGCCCTTCGAGCCCGAGCCTGCCAAGCTCTGAGCGGTAGCCGAGCAAACGGTCGACGGCGGGGCGCGTAAACATGAGCCCCGTGATCGTCGCAATCCGCCGCCGGCCGAGCTTGTGCAGATGGCGGACGGCAGTCGCCATCCCATCCACGTTGGCCGACATCACGAAACCGACTCTCTCGCCGATCGCCTGGCAATCAACCATCATGATCGGCAAGCCCAATTCGAGCATCGGCGTGAAATCGGGATCGGCGGTGTCGACGCCCATCATGATCAGTCCCTGCGCCCCGTGCTTGCGGCAGCGCTCGATCGTGCGAGGGTCGCTTCTCAGAGGCGAAGCCAGGTTGTAGCTGGGGACGAACATGTCGCAGCGAGTCGCGGCGATGCGAACCTTGATCCCGGCAAACACGGAACCGAAGAACGGGTAGGCGCCAGGTCGCTCGGGCGTGGTGCTGATGATTCCGATCAGCCACGGCTCCCGTGCCTCTGCGCGACTGTCGCTCCGGATCGGTTGCTCGACGATCTGGCTCTGTTTCGATGGATCGTCGCCACGCTCCTCGGTGAGGCTTGCGAAGACCTGCGCGGCCGTTATCCGGCCCGCGAAGTCGGGGGATTGGTCTTGTCTGCCGGAACTCATTCTGAATACGGGTTATCGGCGGTCTGAATACTTCCTCTATGGGATGTGCGGCGTTCTCGATTCCCGTCTTGCGGCGCGTTCTACGGGCCTATCCCGGTAGGGATGCGCCACCGAGGGGGTTGAGTCGTGGATGTCAGGAGTCGGACTGGCCGTGAAGGCGCACTGGTAGTGCGACAAACCGTCTGGGCGGTCACTGGCGCCGCGGGGCGGCCGCTTCGGTTGTGTAGGCCTATTGGGATAGGCCCCTAGTTCGCCCAGCGCCGGCAAAGCTCGCGCAGACTCTCAACTTGGCCCGCGTCGGGTCCGTGACCGTCAGAGCCCGGCGTCTCGAGCAGTGCTGGCAGGGCGCGAAACCCTGGATGAGAGAGGAAGACACCGAGCTTCTCGCCCATCATTCCTGCGCCGATGTTTTCGTGCCGGTCGCGGTTGGAGCCGAGCGGCGCCTTGGCGTCGTTGACGTGCAGCGCGCGCAATCGCTCGAGGCCGATCAGGTGGTCGAGCTCCGAGACGAGCCGATCTAGCTCGGAGCTGTCGGTCACGTCCCAGCCGGAGACATACAGGTGGCAGGAGTCAAGGCAGACACCGAGGCGTTCGTGCCGGCCGAGGCGCTCGTGGAGTGCCGCCAGCTCCTCGAGCGAGCGCCCGATCGTGCCACCGGCGCCGGCCGAGTTCTCCATCAACAGCCAGGTGCGCTCGTTCGAGTGCTCAAGGATCTCTTCCATCGCCCGGGTCACCCGCTCGACGGCGCTCTCGAAGCCCGAGCCCTGGTGTGAGCCGACGTGGAAGATGACGCCGTCGGCTTCGATCTCGCAAGCCACATCCATGGTCGTGCACATCGTCTCGATCGACCTTCGGTAGAGATCCTCGTTCGGGCTGGCGAGGTTGACGAGGTAGAGCGCGTGGGCGAAGACGGGCGCCTCCAGCCTGGCGCGCTCGGCCTTGAAGCGCTCGATCGTCTCGGGCTTGTGATTGGTAGGCCGCCAGGTGCGCGGACTCTGAACGAAAAGCTGCGCGGCCTCGGCGCCGATCTCCTGCATGCGCACGAGCGCCTTGTCGAGGCCACCGGAGGCCGATACGTGAGCGCCGATGAGCACGCGACTACGATACCCGCATGTCCGTACGCGTACGCGTCGCGCCCAGCCCCAGCCGCGCCACGAGAAACTTCGAGCTGGGATCGGCCGCTACGTGAGTATCCAGAACTCAACCTCGCCGGAACCGGGCGATTTCGTTCGCGAGATCGTGGCTGCCGACCTGCGGAGCGGCAAGCATGAGACGATCGTCACGCGCTTCCCGCCGGAGCCGAACGGTTATCTGCACATCGGTCACGCAAAATCGATCGCGCTCAACTTCGGCATCGCGAACGGGTTCGGCGGCCGCTGTCATCTGCGTTTCGATGACACGAACCCGACCAAGGAGGAGCAGGAGTACGTCGACGCGATCCAGGCGGACGTGCGCTGGCTGGGATTCGACTGGGGCGAGCACCTGTACTTCGCCTCCGACTACTTCGACCAGCTGTACGAGTGGGCGGTCTATCTCATCCGGGCCGGCAAGGCTTATGTCGATGACCTCTCGGCCGACGAGATCCGAGGTCACCGCGGCACCTTCACCGAGCCCGGCCGGGACAGCCCCTGGCGCGAGCGCGCGGTCGAGGAGAGCCTCGATCTGTTCGAGCGGATGCGTAAGGGTGAGTTTCCTGACGGGACGCGTGTTCTGCGCGCCAAGATCGACATGGCCTCTCCGAACATCAACCTGCGCGACCCGGTGCTGTACCGGATCCTGCACGCCGCCCATCCGCGCAGCGGTGAGAAGTGGTGCATCTACCCGATGTACGACTTCGCGCACGGCCAGTCCGACGCGATCGAGGGCATCACGCACTCG